>CAYUZD010000123.1:0-9121 GCA_964449475.1 uncultured Nitrospirales bacterium | reverse complement strand
CAGATTGCGGTCTCGCGCGAGCGCGCTCAACGCCGCCATGTCGCACGGATGGCCGTATAGATGGACGGGCACGATCGCGCGCGTTCGCGGCGTGACGGCGGCCGCGGCGGATTCGGCGCTCAACGTCAGCGTGGCGTCGTCCACGTCGGCCAGCACCGGCCGCGCACCCGCCAAGACGATGCCGGTAATCGTCGGGACGCAAGTGTTCGCCGGTGCGATGACCTCGTCGCCGGGTCCAGCGCCGAGCGCGCGCAATGCCAGCGCGATCGCGTCGGTGCCCGAGGCCACCCCCGCGGCATGGACGCCGCCGATGCTCGCCCCGAACTCGGTCTCGAACGCGGAGCCTTCCTCGCCCAGTACATACCACGCACGGGCGAGCACGCGGTCCATCGCCGCGCGCAGCTCGGGTTCAATCGCGCGAAACTGGGTCTTCAGCTCGAGGAAGGGGATCATGCACACGCGCGCGGGCCGCCACGGCCGGCTTGAGTACGAGGCGCAACCACAGGCCGCCGAGCTGCCAGGCGACGCGCGCGATGCGCGGGAAGTTGAAGAATTGGGACTTGCCGTGTGCGCGCTGATAGTGGTTCACCGGCACTTCAACGATCTTGAACCCGCCGCGCTGGATTTTCACCATCATTTCAGCGCAGATGACGCCGCTGTCGCTCGTAAGCTTCACATCGTCGAAGACATGGCGCCGGATCAGCCGGAAATCACAGTCCACGTCGCGCAGTTTCAGGCCGAACGCCAGCTTGACCAGCCAGTGATAAATCCGGCCGATGACGATTCGGTGCATCGGGTCGTGGCGCGCGATCTTGTATCCCTGCACGACGTCCACGCCCGGCTTGGCAAACTCCAGCAGCTTCTCCATCTGCCGCACGTCGTACTGCGCGTCGCCGTCCGTATAGAAAATCCACTCCCGCGTCGCCGCGGCAAATCCGCTGCGCAAGGCGCCGCCGTATCCGCGGTTCGATTCGTGCCGGACGATGCGCACCCGGTCGAATCGCCGCTCAAGTTCCCGCAGGAGATCGACAGTGTGCTCCGTGCTGCCGTCGTCCACAATCGTGATGTCGTAGTCGAGGCCAAGCCGCTCCGCCGTGGAGACGGTCAGCAACACCATCGACCCCATCGTGCCCCAGTCGTGGTAACAGGGGTAGAAGATCGAGACGGATTTCGACGGCTCCACGGTCAGTCACCTCTGCTGTGCGCTACGCGCCGCGCCAACGCGTCCGCGCCCTCGTACACCCGGTAGTGGCCGAACCGCAGCGGTTCGACGTCGGCCGGTCCGGCATCTCCGACGCGATCGCTCACGATCACGACCGCATCAGCAGGATAATACAGTTCCTGATCGATCACGTCCACGCATTTCTCCAACTCAAACGCGAGCAATCGCTCAACGGGCCAGTAGGACGTAGCAATCCGGGTTGGAGTCGGTAAATAATTGACATACTCGACGAGCGCACGATCGTCCTCAGTCTGATCGACGGTGTATACCCTGACCGCGCCAGACAGGGCCGGGAACCCGTATCCGATCGCGGCGAGCAGCACAAGCGCGAACCCCGGCGCTTTCCGGTATTCAGCAAATTGGGGTAAACGCGGAGTAATTCGCGCGATGCCCGCCAATGCACCCCCGAATCCGGCCGCGACCGCCGCCGTGTACCACAGATAACGCGGGATGTGCATCGGTGTGAAGCCGATCCACCAGAACGCGAACAGGGGTGCGATCAAGAAAAACGCGACCATCGCCGCGTCCGTGTTGGCGCGAAACAGTCGCGGAACAGCCGCTGCGAGCATGACCGCCGTCAATCCAAGCGGTAGCAACACCGTGAGCAGGCGCTCCGGCGAATCGAACAAAGGCTCGAATCCGGCCGTGAGCATGTGCCGGTAGTACAGCAGCGTCGAGGGCTGGTCCACGATCCGGTCTCGCGCCAGGAACTCGACGAAGGACCATGCGGCGAGGGGAATGAATCCACCCGCTGCGCTCGCGCCCAGTAGTCGCGAGGCGATTTGGCGCGACGTGACCCGGTCGACGATCCACGCCCCGAGGAACGCGAACGCCGCAATGGCGAGAATCGTCTTCGTCAACACGGCAAGCCCGAAGAGCAGTCCGGCGGCGCCACACACCACGGCCGATCGAGTCGCCAGCCCGCGCCGCCAGACGACCAGCCCGAAGACTAGAAACGTGAGGGCAGGGACCTCCCCGTACAACGTTCGCCCGAGATAGATCGTCCCCGATGCGCCGAGCGTCGCGAGCGCCGCGATCGTAGCCGGCGCGCGGCCCCAGGGCGCGAAGAGCCAGTAGATCGAAATCGGGAACGCGATCCCGAAAAGCGCCATCGGGACGCGACCCGCCGCCACGCTGACGCCGAGCAGGCGGAAGGACTCCGCGACCGCACCGATCACGGGCGCGCCCACCGAGTCGTAGTGATCAAAATAGACGAGGTGGTCCGGTGCGAGTCCGGAGGCGTACGCGCCGTGGACGGCGAGGTTTCGCGCGACCGTCAGGTGGTGCAACTCGTCTGGCGCGGCGGACGGAAACCGGTGCAGGTTAGGCAAAAAAAGCAGCGCGGAACAGATGGCGATGCCGATCAATTCCCAACGGAATCCGGAAACGTGATCGGGACCGGGCCCGGCATCGTCCGCCGGCCGCCACCGGGCCGGCACGCGCCGCACGATCTCGATCGCCGTGCCCGCCGCGAGCGCCGAGAACGCCAGCGCCTTGACGAGCATGAAGAGGACGAAGAGGCGGCTCTCGGCGAACTGGCTGGTCCAGTGCAGCGCCAGCACGACCCACGACGCGACCGCGGCGAACGACGAACAGACGAACACGGTCGCCGCGAATGCGAGAAGGTACGCTGGCATCCGGCCCCCGCCGGACGTCCCCCATGACTTCGCCATGATTGGCAGCCGTCGATCCCCCGACACCTGCCGCGGCGCTCATTAGCCCCGCACCGCGGCCCCCGAGCGCGCATTATACTCCAACGTGTTGCACGACCGAACCGATCAGAACCCGGAACTGAGCCACTGCACCTTCCAACGCCCGTCCACCTTGACGATCGTGGCGTCGTCCTGCTTGCTGCTGCCGTCTTCGTAGTGCAGCGTATACCCTACGGAAACGGACTGCCCCTGGTAGTTCTCCTCGCCCTTTTCGACACGCGCGACGCTGCCGTTTCGCGTGAGCGGGTCCCAGACGCGGTCGATGTATCCGAAACCGCCCGACGCGTCTTTGCCCATGCTCGCGTGGGGGTCGAGGTACTGCGTCGATTCATCGTACTCGCCTGCGTTCCCGGCCATGATGGCGGCCTCGAGCACCTGGAACGGCACCTTGCCGTCCGAATCGGGCACGCCGTCGCTCGAAGACGATCCGCCGCCGCTGTCTCCGCCGCCGCAGCCGCACACTGCGGCGACCAGCGCCATTGCCACCAACCAGCCCGTTCTCGCGCGCATCGCTCAGCCTCCAGGAGTAGGGGATACGTCAGAACATGTTCGTGTGCGTCATGAACGAGATCTTGTAACGATTGTCGACCTTCTTGATCGTCGCGCGATCCTCGAGCACGGAACCGTCGTTGTAATGAATTCGATAGCCAACGTAGACATCGAGTTCCTGGTACGACTCGTCAACGAACTCGATCCGCGCGATGCTGCCGTTCCGCGTAAACGGCGGCCACTTCCGCGGCATCACGTTCTGGCCCACCTCGTTCGTGCCCATGACCGAATTCGGAAGGATGAATCGCTCGGCCGCGGCGAAGTCGCCCCGGTTGGCCGCCGTCACCGCGCCGCTGAACACGTCGAACGCGGTGTTGCCGTCCGCATCACGGACGCTTTCGACAGTGTTCGTGGACGACGTTGGCTCGGTCCCGCCGCCCCCGCAGCCCGCGAGCGCGACGACCGCGGCGCAAAGGACTATCCTGCACATTGGTGAAACCGGTTCGACGAGTTTCGCGGTTACATCGTCACTTTCCACTTGCCCTCTTGCTTGACCAGCGAAACGTCATGATCTTCAACACCGCCGTCCTTGTAATGGGCCCGCGCTTTGACCGTCGCGCCCTCACCGCGCACCTCGGTGCTCACGATTTCGATCTTCGTCATCGTCCCGTTGCGCGTCATCTCGTCGGACATGCTCTTCCCGCCGTCCATGTTTGCGAATTCCTTGAGCGCGGGCGTGAGGTACGTCATCGCGTCGGAGTGCTTCCCGGCGTTCATCGAGTTGAACCAACCCTTCACTGTTCCCTCCGGTCCGCCGCCGCCGCAACCCGCCAACGCGACGCACATCATCACCATCAACGCTCCCGCAACGATCCGACGACGATTCATGTCCCGATTCCTTTTTTAAGTTGGGCCTAGCAGCCGGGCGAAACAATAGCGACGAAAACGTGCCCCGTCAATACTTCTGAATTGGAGGCCTGCCCGCTCCGGTGTTAGAGTCTCGCTTCAACACGCCCCTGCGGGATGCGAAAGGTCGCCGAAGTGAGTGTGAAGGGTCTGTTCCTCCAGAACGTCATTGCCGTCATCTGGGACTTCGACAGGACGTTGTCTCCGGACAACATGCAGCGGCCGATTTTCGAGGAGTACGGCATCGACGAGCAGACGTTCTGGGACGAGGTGAACGCGCTCCCGGCGTATTACCGGCAAGCGGGAGTCACGGTGCAGCCGGACACGTGCTACCTTCCGCATATCCTGTCGTATGTCCATCACGGCCGCATGCCGGGCCTGACGAACGCGAAACTCCGCGAACTCGGCGCCAAGGTGCGGCTTTTTCCTGGTTTGCCGGATGCGCTGGACCGCCTCCGGGCCGTGCTCGACACCGAAAAGTTCCGCGCGGCCGACTTGCGGCTCGAGCACTACGTCGTCAGCACCGGCCTCGAGGCGATGATTGATGGGTCGCCGATCCGGTCCAAGGTGAACGGCGTCTGGGCGTCGGGATTCATCGAGACCCCCGCGACGCCCGGCTACGACCGGCACGCGAAACCGGGCGCGGGCGTCATCAGCCAGGTGGCGGGCCTGCTCGATAACACGACGAAGACGCGCGCCATCTTCGAGATCAACAAGGGCGTCAACGTCAACGACAAGATAAAGGTGAACGACGCAATTCCCGAGGACGAACGGCGGGTGCCGATTCGAAATATGATTTACGTTGCCGATGGTCCCAGCGATGTCCCGTCATTTTCGGTGATTAAGAAGAATGGGGGGCTCGCCGTTGCCGTCTACGACCCCGCTGAAGACGTTCGGTTCAGGCAGGTTGTCGACCTGGCCGAATCCGACCGCGTCGACTACTACGGCGAGGCCGACTACCGCGACTCGAGCGAAACCATGCGCTGGCTCAAATTGCACATCGAGAAGATTGCCCATCGGATTGTGACCGAGCGCACGCAACGCACGCAGTCGCAGGTCCGCAAGGGACCTCAGCACTGACTCACTTGCGATAGGAGAGCACCGCGTCGAGTACCGGGTCGTGGTTGGCGAAGAAGTCGGCCGACATGACCGCGACCGGAATGTCCACGGGGACGTATTCGCGAGTATCGCCTGGTCCGCCTTCTTCGTGCCAACGGGACGAGATGCTGCCGGACATACCAGTGTTGGGCAGCGAGAACTCGGTGAATTCGCTGTACGAGTTCGGTTTGCCGCCGCCGGGCTCGCCGGCGAACAGCGCCTCGGTCTGCTTCTCCATGCGCACGGTGAACATCAGCGCGGCGGAGTAGGTCATCCGGCTGGTGATGACGAACAATCGGCCCGGGCGGTTGATCCGCTGGTTTTCCGAGATGCGCCGAATGAGTGGCTTCAGCATGTCGCCGTCGCCCCCGCCATTGTTCCGCACGTCGATGATGAGCCGGTCGGCCTTCTTCTCGTCAATGAGCGCCATCAGATCCTGGCTGAACTGAGCGAGATGCGGGCCGCCCGGCTTGTTCCGCACCGCGTTGAATTTCATGTACACCGCCTTGTGCTCGGGCAGATACTCCATCCAGTACGGATCGCGCGGATTGCGGCGGAAGAGCGGCAGCGCATCCAGGCCTACGGGTTCCTGCGGCGGCGATTCGGCCCACGCCATGTAGTCGGTCCGGGGAATCGTCGCGACGCGCACCGTCGCCTCGGTTCCGTCCCGCCGCTTCAGACGTATCGCTATGGGGTCGCCGGATTGGGCCGCACCCTGCATTTCAAGAAACGTCCGGCTACCGAGGTGACCGATTCGACGGTCGAGCAGGTTCCACTCGTTGTCCCGCGACGTGTACTGCTCCGCGGCCGCGAGCAATTCGCCGACCGGTTTCCCTCCGATCGCCAGGATCTGCGCGCTGACGATGTCCGAATTCGGCTCCGCCGCCCGGCGCACGAACACGCCGTCCGCATACTCGTACATCCCCAGCGGCAGGCGTTCCGCCGCGATGGCGTCCGGCGTCGAGATCCACGTGTGGCCGTCGCCGATCAGCGCTGCGAGCCGGCTCATTTCGAGTCCGATCCGCTGGTCGGTCAACGACGGCACCAGGGCGATGAGCGCATCGACGGCCTCGCGGAAATCGGCCTCAGATATTGCATGCCAGGGGTTCTTGTGCATCGACTTCAACTGGCTCACGAACGACTCGATGTCGCCCCGCCATTGGTCGTCGGTGAACACCGGCCCCGACGCGAAGACAGGCGCGCTCCACGCAATAATCAAGAAAAATACGCGGACGATCCGGCGCATCGGCACGCTCCTCGGCCCTGGATTCGACGGCAACGGGACCAGCGGGGTTTGAATCCCGCCGATCCCCCGAGTCTACTCCAGCGTCCGGCCGAACGGCAGCAACGAGAGGGGGACGAGCTTGATGTGCTGCACGGCGAACGGGATGCCGATGATGGTGATGGCCAGGATTAGTGCGAAGATGAGATGTCCTACGGCGATTTCCCAGCCGAAGAGAAGGAACCACAGGATGTTGAACACGATGCGGAGTGGGCTGTTCGCGTCGTGCAATTCGACGACCTCCTTGCCGAACGGCGCGAGCACGGCCACGCCGAGCCGAAACGACATGAGGCCGAACGGGATGCCGATAATCGTGATGCAGAGGCAGATGCCGCCGACGAAATAGCCAATCGCGGCCCAGACGCCGCCGAAAATGAACCAGATGATATTGCCGAGCAGGGACACGATGTTTCCCGGCCTCCGGGGAATAGACTTACAGATTCTCCGTACGGTTTCGAGCGGTTCCGGCGCGTTGTTATACTTCGCCGCGTATGGCCGCACCGCTCGTATACGTCCTTGTCATCAACTGGAACGGCCGCGCGCACCTCGACGATTGTTTCATCTCGCTGCTCGCGTCGAGCTACGCCAACGCGCGCTTTCTGCTCATGGACAACGCGAGCTCGGACGGTTCGGCGAACTACGTCCGCGAGACGTTCGGCAACGACTCGCGCGTCGAGGTCCTCGAACTGCCGGAGAACCGGGGCTGGTCCGGCGGCAACAACGCCGGCCTTCGCCGCGCACTCGACGATGGCGCGGACTACGTCCTTCTGCTGAACAACGACACCCGGATCGACGCGCGGTGCATCCAGAATCTGGTCGATCTGGCCGAGGCCGACCCATCCATCGGCGCGCTCGCGCCGAAGCTCCTGATGTTTGACGACCCAAAGACCATCAACTCCATCGGACTCGTCGCGTCCACCATCGGTGCGGCGTGGGACCGTGGCATTGGGGAACTGGACGGCCCGCACTGGTTCGGGCATGTGCCCGTGATTGGCGTGTGCGGCGCGGGATTCTTCATCCGGGCAGAGGCGCTGCGCAAGACGGGATTCCTGCCGGAGGACTTTGGAATTTACCTGGATGATCTCGATCTGTCGATGCGCATCTGGAACGCGGGTTACCAGATTCTCACGTGCCCGGAGGCCGTCATCCACCACAAATTCAGCGCGACGATGGGGGAGGGACAGCAGGCACGGCGCAAATACCATCTCAATACCCGCAACCGCGCGCGCATCATCCTGCGCAGCTTCCCGCTCGACCATCTGCCCACCGCGATCCTCGACTACAAGATCGGCGAGGCGCGCGCGGTCGGACGCGCGATCGCGAACGGCGAATGGTGGAAGGTTGGCGTACATGCCCGTTCCTGGTTTGAAGCCGTTGCCTATTTCCCCGCCGCGCTACGCGAACGCGCCGCGCGCCGCCGCGCGGGTATCGCGACGTGCCGGTTCTGGGACCTCATCATCCGCACTCCGCAGTTCTTTCCCGGCATGCCATCGGCAAAAAGCGGTTGATTCGGAACGGCACAAAGGGAACTACATCGTTAGTTCCCTTGAAGGCTGACGGTGTTGATTGCAGTTGTCCCGGAGGGACAGTCGATAGTAGCCCGGCACTTCAGTGCCGGGTGAAGTGCGACGCACAATTCGAGTCCCGTAGGGACGGCTGAATTGCAAGTGACGACACAGCCGTCCCTACGGGACTTCGTCCTCCAGCATATCCGCGGACCCGGCGTTGAAACGCCGGGCTACTTTCACGACGCCCCTCCGGGGCTGGCTGAATCCCGCTCTGGCGGGGAACGAGCGATGTAACTCCCACAAATTGCCTCTTGACAGGACGCGTTCAGCGTCCTATAGTCGCGAAGGTCGTTGGCTGAGTCGGCAACAGAGGAGGGAATCGCACAACGTTTGAAACGGGCTTAGGGAAGGCGGTGCAAATCCGCCGCAGTCGCGCTGCTGTAACCGGCGACGAAACCCGCACGACGCCACTGTCCGATGGGATGGGAAGGCGCGGGGAGTAGGACGACCCGGAAGCCAGAAGACCGGCCCACAACCTTTCGTACTCGCATCTACTTCGCGGAAAAGTCGATGCGGCATCCGGCGCAGCACCACGCGCCCGTTCTGCCTCTTCTTTTCCACGGACATCGCGTAACCACTCGTGTATCCCGCCGATGACGGTTCATCCATGCGCCGCACGCGTGGCATGTGTCCAACTCACGAAAGAGGAGATAGATCATGTTCCAGCGCTGTTTCGCGGCCTTCGCGCCGCTGATGCTCGCGGCCAGTTCCGCATTCGCCCTTCCTGAGGAGAGCGATTTTCGCGTAATCAACAACGTCCCGCAGCCCGATCCCGCGGCGACCGGTGTGGTCGGGTGCTCCGTGCCTGATGGCCGGTATCTGCTCTGGGACGGCAACACGATCC
>CAYUZD010000122.1:0-9146 GCA_964449475.1 uncultured Nitrospirales bacterium | reverse complement strand
TACGTCGCGCCGGACGTCGGGGGCGCGGACGCGGTCGCGAGTCCCGGCGGGTACGTGATGGATTCGGATCCGGGCCTGTACGACAACGTGCTTGTACTCGATTTCAAAAGTCTGTACCCGAGCATCATCTGGACATTTTGCATAGACCCGCTGGGTCTTGCGCAGCCCGGCGACGACCCGGTGCCGGGGTTCAACGGCGGGGCGTTCAACCGCGAGCGGCACATCCTGCCGGGACTGGTGGAGGAACTGTGGCGCGCGCGGGATGCGGCCAAACGCGACAAGAACACGCCGCTGGCGACGGCGATCAAGATCATTATGAACAGTTTGTACGGCGTACTGGGCACGCCCGGATGCCGGTTCTTCGACTCGCGGCTGGCGAGTTCGATCACGCGGCGCGGCCACGATCTGATTCGCCGGAGCAAGGACTGGATCGAAGGGGAGGGTTACCGCGTCATTTACGGCGATACCGATTCGCTGTTCGTGCTCGTCGGGCCGGGCAAGACTGAGGCCGGGTGCGTGGAGATCGGCCGCGGATTGGCCGACGGGCTAAACGCGTGGTGGCGCGAGACACTTGCGACGGAAATGCGGTTGGAGTCACACCTTGAGATCGAGTTCGAGAAGCATTACACGCGGTTTTTCATGCCGACGATTCGGGGCGCGGAAGTCGGCAGCAAAAAGCGCTACGCGGGCTACGTGCGCGGGAGTGGAGACGCGTTCGCGGTCGAGTTTACGGGCATGGAATCCGTGCGGACGGACTGGACGCCGTTGGCGCGGGAGTTCCAGCGAGAGTTGTACCGGCGTATCTTCGCCGGCGAGCCATACGAGGAGTACGTGCGCGCGACGGCGAACGGATTGCTGGCCGGAGAGTTCGATGCGCAATTGATTTACCGGAAACGGCTGCGGCGCGACTTGGAGGAGTACACCAAGGTCGCGCCGCCACACGTCCAGGCCGCGCGGAAGATGGACAAACCCGGTCGCACGATCGCCTACGCGATCACGGTCAACGGCCCCGAGCCGTCCGAATCGCTGAAATCGCCGCTCGACTACGCGCATTATCTCGACCGCCAGCTCGCGCCGGTGGCGGACGCGATTCTGCACGTTTTCGGGCAGACCTTCGAGCAACTGACCAGCCGGCAGTTGGAGATGTTTTAAATCGCATAGACTCGTGCTTTGTTCGATTCTGCGATGAGATCGAGACTCAAGGTCTTTTTCGACTGCTATTGAGCGGATTGTTCACTTCGAGAACGCTCCTGCAGGACTGCCATGCGGCTTCCATATTGGCGGACCAGTCTCTCAGTGGCCCGTTTGGATGGTTCGTCGATGTATGTCCATTGCACAACTTCTCTTCCGTCTCGAAATTGCCCTTTTTCCTGTTGACCTAGAGGGACGGATTCCATGAGTTTCGGACTTCCCTTTAGAAAATCTCGATCTGCCATTGCACCTCCCGCGAGCGCGGCCATGGCATTTGCGGTCATTTCAGTTGAGAACTTTCCCCACCAAAGCCACGCGGATACTCCTAATAGCAACACGATGACACCCGTCTGAATTCTCGCAGTCCAGAGGAGTCCGCGCCTGCTCCACCTGTTAGTTTCGAACCGAGTGGAAAGGACTCTACGTAGACGTTCCCATGACATAGTCGCGATCCTCATGGCACTGGACTGAGTCGTGGTTGATGATTATCGTTGATGTAGCAACGAGATCCTGTCTAGCCGCTTGCGCGTCCGGGTTCGTGGGCACGGATGACGACCCGATTATTTTCGCAGAGAATCTGAAGGACGGTTTGTGGCCGGAACCGTTTGATTCGCACGATCTCGCGGATCGGATCGATCATCAGGCGGTCGGTATTGTCCAGGAGACGATCAAGGCTGTTCTCCTTGGCCAGCGCGCGTTGGACGACAAAGTCGTACACGACGTCGTCGACGGCCACGCCGATGTCCTTCGGTTTGAGTTCGCGCCGCAACTGTTTGACGCGGGTATGGGCAATGTCGCGAAACTCCGCGGGCTCGATCGGGCGAAACTCGATTGTCACGTCGACCAACCGGGAACTGGGGCCGCCGAGAATGCGCTCCAATGACGATTCTAGGGAATGTTGCCGTGTCTGGCCATCCTTCGATTTGCCGGATCGGGCGCGTAGCGAGGAGATCACGATGATGAGGTGAGAACAGTCGACGGGCGACTGTCCCTCCTCGCGGATCGAGCCGGTCTCAATTGCCTGCACCAGTATCGCCCGCAGCCGTGAATCGTCCTTCTCCAAGTCCTCGAAGTAGAGGGCTCCCACCGGACGAAGGGTCCGCCCCGGTGGCACACCGGGCATCGATTTTTGACTCAACTGCGGCGCCACGCCGGTCCCCTCGAGGCCGCGGGCGGAAACGGTGTGCAGCGCGGCATCTGCACCGAATATGGTTGAAGCGACCGCGCTAACGATGCGTTTCTGGCCTGCGTCGGCCGAACCTTCGATGAAGACAACCGCCTTCGGTCGGCGCAAACGGTCAAGCAGCGGGGCGTGTTCCGCAATCGTCTGGACGAGCTTCGCGACTGCGTCCGCCTGGAATTCAAATTGCCGAGGCAGCGTACGCTGTAGTTCGGACCAATCTGCAGGCAGTTGGACCAGCGGTACCCATCGTGAAGAATTGCGCTCGGCTTCGCGCCGGACTTCGTTCGCCGAGATTACGGGCGACGCGTCGTGAATGCTCAGATCCGCGAGATCCTCGGGTAGTTCCCGTTCGGATACGGTCCGGAGCCGCTTGTGCGCGCAGGTGCGGTCGAGTAGGTCGATGGCCTTGCCGGGGAACGCGTCGTCCGCGGAGAATTGCTCGCTCGCGACGACGGCTTCGCGAAGGGCGTCGTCGGTGATGGTCAAGCGGTGGTGCTTCTGGATGCTCTCGCGCATCGCCGTGAGCACGCCCAGGGCGGACGTGGGCCGCATCGGCTCGACTCGCACGACGTCGAACGATCGCTCGAACGCCGGGAACGACTCGATAATCCGTTGGTGACCGGCATCGGACGTGGCGCCCAGGCAGGCGATTTCGCGGCGGACAATCGCCTGCACGAGGGCGGCGGCAGGCTCGGACTTGCGAGCCTCGTCCGCAAACGGGAGCAGCAAGGCGTCGATATCGTCCACGGCAAGAATCGTGCGTGGTTCCTTGCGCATGAAGTCGATCAGCGAGCGGACCTTCTCATCGGCCTGAGCGGGCGACAACATGGAAAGGTTCGTATCGAGTTGGACTACGCGGTACTGGTCGAGCAGTCCTTCCGTGCGGCCTTCGGTACCCGCGATCGCGAACTCCGCGATGATGCGCGATTTCCCCACGCCCGGAGGGCCCGTGAGGAGCACGCTCTTGGGCGTGCGGCGTCCGAGCACAGCGGCGATCGCCAGCGTCTCGCGGTCGCGTCCATAGGCGCGATCGAGCGAGCCGCGCTCCGCGGCCTGGGTCAGATCGGTGACAACAGCGCGTTTGGTGGTCATTCTGCTACAGGTATACCGTTAAAATGAATGATAGGTTACGCGGGCGACATGGTAGTCCCGCAGGGAACGGGATTGTCAACGTCGGCCCGATATCGGGTCAGCGCTGATGAACGAGCGGCAGCCCCGGCAGGGGCGACTGGAACGTGCAGATATACGGGCCGCGGAGGGAGCCGATGTATGCGGTGCGGAGACCGGGGCCGCCGAAGGTGATGTTGGTGGGGCGCCTGAGCAGGTCGCCTTGCGGATCGTGCAGGACGACGTGGAACTCGCGCCTGGGCGTGATGACGCCGAGCGCGTGCATGACGACGAGCGTGACCCAGAGGTTGCCGTCCGCGTCGAACGCGATACCGTCAGGGTGGCCTTGCGGGCCGAAATCGGGCCCGTAGTTCTCCGGACGGCCGACGGTGCCGTCGTCGTTGATGGGGTAGCGCACGACGCGCTGGGCCATCGTTTCGGCGACGTATACAAACTTTTCGTTCGCGTCCAACGCGCAGCCGTTGGCGAACTGGATGCCCTCGGCGAGGATGTGTGTCTGGCCGTTTTCGATGCGGCAGAGCGTGCCGTCCGCGATGGCGCTGCGGGTTGCGTCGAAATGCCGCCGCAGGTTGGTCGAATTGGTCACCCACAGCCGGCCCTTGGAATCGACGTGGGGGAAGTTCGGCGTGGGCATTGGCCGGCCTTCCATCGACTTCGTAATGACCTCGTGTTGGCCGTCTTCGAACAGGCGCTGTACTTCACCATTGCCGATATTGGCGATGATGACGCTGCCGCCACGGTCGATGCAGATCCCGTTCGGCTCGCCGCCAACGTTGCCCACAACACGCTGCGATCCATCCGGCGCGATCCGCGTGCAGTGCCCCTCGCCGTGCGAGGTCCAGACGGTGCCGTCCTTGAGCGCCATGACGCCCTCGGGACGCACGAGGTCCCGGCCGAACTTCTCGATATCGCCGAGCTTGATTTGAAATGACATGGGCGAAGTGCCTCTCAGGGCTCCAGGATCTTCGTGTGGACTCTACCAAAATGTCTCGTGTGTGCCATTGTCCGTGCGAATTGACCGTCGAAGCTGGGCCGCGATAGAGTCCGTGACCCAGCTAAGACCGGCCGGCGCACAGGCTCCAGCCTCCAGGATCTACTCGTCGAAATGATCTGCGCGAACTGTCGCACAAACAACGAAGACGACGCCGTGTTCTGTGAAGAGTGTGCGTCGCCGTTGGAGGCGTCGTGTCCTGCTTGTGGTTCCGGCAACCGGCCGACGGCCAAGTTCTGTCGAAAATGCCGCGCCCCGATGTCCGCGGCGACGGCTGCAGGACCCGACCCCCACACGTATACGCCCAAGCATCTCGCGGACAAGATCCTGCAATCGAAATCCGCACTTGAAGGCGAACGTAAGCAGGTCACCGTGATGTTCGCCGATGTGAAGGGGTCGATGGAACTCGCCGAGCAGCTTGATCCCGAAGAGTGGCACGCGATTCTCGACCGCTTCTTCGCCATCCTCACTGACGGCGTCCATCGCTTTGAGGGCACCGTCAACCAGTACACCGGCGACGGGATCATGGCGCTGTTCGGCGCGCCGATCGCACATGAGGACCACGCGCAGCGTGCTTGCTACGCCGCGCTGCACCTGCGCGACGAAATCGCGCGTTACGCCACCGAGGTCAAGCGCGAGCATGGGGTCGGTTTCTCGACCCGCATGGGCCTGAACTCCGGCGAAGTCGTTGTTGGCGCGATTGGCGATGACCTGCGCATGGACTACACCGCCCAGGGTCACACCGTCGGCCTCGCCCAGCGCATGGAGAGCCTCGCCGAGCCGAATTCCTGCTATCTCACCGCCTCAGCCGCAGGGCTCGCAGGCGGCTATTTCAAACTCGATGACCTCGGTGAGTTTCGCGTGAAGGGGGTCACGGAGCCGGTGCGCGTGCATCGCCTTGCCGGCGTAGGTGACGCGCAGTCGCGGTTCGACCGATCCCGCGCCAAGGGTCTGTCGCGCTTCGTCGGCCGTGCCGCGGACCTGCGCACGCTCGATGACGCCGTAGAACAAACCGACGCGGGTAACGGCCAAGTCGTTGGCATCATGGCCGAAGCCGGCACCGGCAAGAGTCGCCTCTGTTTTGAATTTCTCGAACGCTGCAGGGCACGAGGCATGAAGGTTTTCGAGGGCCGCGCTGTCGCCCACGGCCGCAATATCCCGTTTCTGCCGATTCTCGAAGTCTACCGCTCGTACTTCGGCATTACGCTCCAGGACGACGACCGCACCGCGCGCGAAAAAATCGCCGGGCGCATGGTCGTGCTCGATCAGCGCTTCGCCGAATCGCTGCCGCTGCTGTACGACTTCCTCGGCGTGAGCGATCCGCAACACCCCTTGCCCCGCCTCGACCCGGAAGTTCGCCAACGCCAGTTGATCGGCATCATGCGCGAAGTCATCCGTACATTGAACGAGGTGCGGCCCACTGTGACCATGATCGAGGATCTGCACTGGCTGGACGACGCGAGCGCAGAATTCATCGAGCACATGGTCGACGCGCGCGCCGGTACACGCAACCTGCTCCTGCTCAATTTCCGTCCCGAGTTCCGCGCGGAGTGGATGCAAAAGTCCTGGTACCGGCAAATACCACTGACGCCCCTCGGGCGCGACGCCATCGCAGAACTCCTGGCGGACCTGCTTGGGAAAGACCCCAGTCTCGCGGGCCTCGCGACGCCAATCCATGAACGCACCCGGGGCAATCCGTTTTTTACAGAAGAAGTCGCGCAAACCTTGATTGAATCCGGCCACCTCAAAGGCGAGCGCGGCGCCTACAAACTCGTGACGCCCATTGATCGCGTCGAAGTCCCCTCAACCGTGCAGGCCGTATTGGCCGCGCGCATTGACCGCCTACCCGAACGCGAAAAACGTCTGCTGCAAGTGGCCTCCGTCATCGGAAAGGATTTTCCGGAACCATTGCTCGCCGCCGTAGCCGGACTCGCCGCCGATGAGCTCAAAGCCGCGCTTGCGGCGTTGCGCCGTGCCGAGTTCATTCACGAGCAAGCGATCTATCCGGTGGTCGAGTATTCGTTCAAACATCCGCTTACTCAGGAAGTCGCGCTTGGCAGTCTGCTCAAAGAACGCCGGCGCCGGGTCCACGCCGCGGTCGCTCGAGCGATCGAGCTGCAGGACGCGGCGCATCTCGACGAGCGCGCTGCACTGCTCGCGCACCACTACGAGGAAGCTGGAGAGAAGGCGCTTGCGGCATGCTGGCATGGCCGCGCCGCGGAGTGGGCGGGACTCTCAGACATACGGGAGGGCTTGCAACACTGGCGCCGCGTCCGCGAGCTTGCGCCGAACGTCCAGGACCCGGCGGAACGGGATGCCCTGGCGCTGCGCGCATGCGAACATGTCCTCAACTTTGCATGGCGCATGGGCGGCACCGAAGAGGAAGCCGAATCTCTATTCAAGGAAGGACGTGCACTCGCCGAGCGTTCCGGTGATCTTCGCGCCCTGTCCCTGTTCATCGGGCTCTATGGCGCGTTGCGGATGAGCGTCGCCGGCTCCGGGATTGACTACGCGCGATACGGAGAGGAGGCCTTTCGAATCGCGGAACAATGCGACGATCCCGGTCTGCGCGGGGTCGTCGGCACCTTGGCCTCACATGGGCATTTTCATTTGGGCGATGGGAAATCGATGATCGCGTGGGCAGAGCGAGTCCTGCGCGAAACCGGCTCAGACTGTCGCATGGGAATGGACATAATCGGATACAGTTCGCGCGCGGCGGTTCTGTTCACCCGAGCGATGGCCGCCACCTTTCTCGGGCGGCTTGACGAGGGAGAAACCGGATTGGATGAATGCGTTCGCAGCGCGGAGGAAGCCAAGAGTTTCGAGGTGATTGGCTGGGTTTCGACCGGGCGTACCGTGGTGGCCTACGCGAGAGGCGAGGGCAATTCGACGTTGCTCGACGCAGCGCACCGTGGGATAGAAATAGCCGAGTCAGAGGACAACGAAGGATCGCGGACGTACGTCTATTGTGCCCTTGGCACCGGATACCTGTTGAATGGACAGTGGGATGAAGCCCGGGAGGCTCTGCAAACGAGCGTCAGCATCGCGAATAAGTTGGGAACCGGGCGACAGTGGCTCCCCTGCACCCTTTCTCTACTTTCCGAGGCGCATCTGGCGTTGGGCGATACCGCGGAGGCCGTTGCGACGGCTCGCGAGAGCATACAGATCGCTAAAGAGGGAGTCATCCAGTACTTTGAGGCGCGCTCGCAAATCGCACTCGCAGCCGCCCTGATGGAAACCGGAGGGCCTGTTCCCGCGGCGGAGATCGAGACCGCACTGAAACGGGCGGAGCATCTGGTCGAAACCGTTGAGGCGCGCTCACTGACGCCGCAGATACTTGAAAAGCGCGCGCGTCTGGCGGCGAAACTTGGCGATACGGAGGAATCGAGCCGACTCATGCACGAAGCGCTCGACGTCTATCGCGAGATCGGGGCAACGGGCCACGCCGCACGCCTGGAAAGGGAGTTGGCTTCGTGAAATGCACCCGTTGCGGGAACGCGAACCCAGACGGCGCGAAGTTCTGCGCCGAGTGTGGCGTTGCGCTAGGCCTGCGCTGCGCCAAATGCAGCGCCGAACTCCAGGCCACGGCCAAGTTCTGCCCAGAGTGCGGCGAAAAAGTTCTCCCGCGGTCTGTAACCACGGCCTCGCCGCGCGATTACACGCCAAAACATCTCGCGGACAAGATTCTGCAATCGAAGTCCGCGCTCGAAGGGGAGCGTAAGCAGGTCACCGTAATGTTCGCCGATGTGAAGGGGTCGATGGAACTCGCCGAGCAGCTTGATCCCGAAGAGTGGCACGCGATTCTCGACCGCTTCTTCGCCATCCTCACTGACGGCGTCCATCGCTTCGAGGGCACGGTCAACCAATACACCGGCGACGGCATCATGGCGCTCTTTGGCGCGCCGATCGCGCATGAGGACCACGCCCAGCGGGCATGTTTCGCTGCGCTTCATGTGCGTGATGAGATCGCACGGTATGCGACTGAGGTCAAGCGCGAGCACGGCATCGGATTCTCGACGCGCATGGGACTGAATTCCGGCGAGGTGGTTGTCGGCGCAATCGGCGACGACCTGCGGATGGACTACACGGCCCAAGGCCATACCGTTGGCCTCGCGCAGCGTATGGAGTCGCTTGCGGAGCCTAATTCCTGCTTTATGACGGACACGACAGCCGCGTTGACCCGCGGCTACTTCGCGCTCGACGACCTCGGGGAGTTTCGTGTGAAGGGGGTCGCCGCGCCTGTGCGGATTCATCGTCTCGCGGGGATCGGCGCGTCGAGATCGCGCTTCGACCTCTCCCGTGCACGCGGCCTGTCGCGCTTCGTCGGCCGTGCCGCGGACCTGCGCACGCTCGAGGACGCGCTCGAACAGACCGACGCGGGGAATGGCCAGGCGGTCGGCATCATGGCCGAGGCGGGTACCGGCAAGAGCCGCCTCTGTTTCGAATTTCTCGAACGCTGCCGGGCGCGCGGCATGAAGGTTTTCGAGGGGCGCGCCGTTGCACACGGGCGCAACATCCCGTTGCTGCCCATCCTCGAAGTCTTCCGGTCGTTCTTCGGCATTACAGCGCAGGACGACGACCGCGGGGCGCGCGAAAAAATCGCCGGGCGCATGGTGTTGCTCGATCAGGCCTTCGCGGAAACGCTCCCGCTGA
>CAYUZD010000121.1:0-9292 GCA_964449475.1 uncultured Nitrospirales bacterium | reverse complement strand
TTGCGAATCTCTTCCTGCGCGCGCCGCTTGTGCACCGCGTGGATGTGCCGCTGCACGAGCACCTGCTGCCGTTCGCGCGCGGTCTGGAGTTTCTCCTCGATCTGGAGGATGTCCCCGCGGTACGCGTCCACCACTTCGCCGAGCTTGCGCGCTTCGCCCTCGAGCACTTCGAGGTCGTCCGTGTGACGCCGTTTCGCGTACAACGCCTCGCGCGCCAGTTCCTCGCGCCCGCGCTGCAGCGCCATCTCCGCGCGTTCCGCCCAGTGGTTCGCGTGACGCCGCGCCTGGCCCTGCTCGCGCTCGGCCTTGCGCTGCTGCGCCATCGCGCCCGCGCACGCTGCCTTGATCTCTACCAGCGTGTCTTCCATCTCCCGGATCATCTGCTTCACCAGCTTCTCCGGGTCCTCCGCCTTGTCCAGCGCCGCGTTGATGTTCGAGCTCAGGATGTCCCGCACCCGCGTGAAGATTCCCATGTCGTCCTCCTTCGTGAATCCGGGACCCCGCCCGGCCATTCGCCAACCATTTCTACTGTCGAACCGCGTCGGCATTCATGGCAACGACGGTGCCAAGTCTAAATTCGGCGCATAACTCATTGCAGAGCATCTAGTTAGACGAGTCGAACCCCTGCAAGACGACAGCGTAGCGGTGCATAATTTCGCCAGATCACGGTGGAAATCACACTGGGTTAGCGTAATCTACCGCGCAGATCTGGGCAGGAAAGGTCGAATCGATAGGTTACGCCGGTCGGTTCGATGGCGAATCGCGCCATACTGCGGCGCAGTTCTCCCTGTATTCGACATTCCTGCCAGTCGTCCTTGGCCGATCAAGGTGCATAAATCTTGCCTAACCATCTGAATTTCCACGTGTTATGGCCCCTCCTTCCGTATGGCACAACGGTTGCCGTATGAACCGTTGGGGCAGCGCCGCCGTCTGACGGAGACAAGCGGTCAGGAGACACGGGCATGAGATTACGCGCACGAATGACCGGCATTGCCGTGGGAGTTGGACTCCTGGCGGCGGGCGTCGCGGGGATGATGGGGCTCGCCAGCGTCCGCAAGCCGCCCGCCGAAGCGACCGTCGATCCGCGCGCAAACGCAATCCGGGTCGAGGCCGTCCAGGTCGAGCCCGAGGACGTGACCGTCACGCTGGCTGGATTCGGCGAAGTCGCGTCCGTCCGCATCATCGAGGTCGCTGCCGAAGTCTCCGGCACCGTCATCGACACACACCCGCGCCTCGTCGCAGGTGGCATCGTGCGCGGGGGCGAGCGCCTTGCCGCGATCGATCCGCGTCCGTATGCGATGGCCGTCGAACAGGCGCAAGCGCGCATCGCGGAACTCGACTCGCAGGCCAAACGCCTCGCGGCGGAGCGGGACAACGACCTCGCGCGCGTCGACACGCTCAAACGTAACCTCGAACTCGCGCAGTCGCAGTTCGAGCGCTCGAAGAAACTCTTCGACCAGGCGATCGGCGACAAAACGAACGTCGAATCCGCCGAGCGGCTTGTGTCCGATGCCGAGGACGCGATCCGGCTGCTCGAACGCGAATTGAACGTCTATCCGCTCCGGCTCGAGGAGATCCAGCAACAACGTGCCGCGCAGGCCGCGATGGAGAAGCAGGCCCAACTCAATCTCGCTTACTGCGAGATCACGGCGCCGTTTGACGGCCGGCTCGTCGACGTCTCGATCGAGCGCGGCCAGTACGCCGCGCAGGGCCGGACCATCGCACGGCTCGCCGACGATTCCGCGCTCGAGATCCCCGTCAAACTCGATGCGCAGGACGCGCGCGAATGGTTGCGATTCGCCGATCGGCCGGCGCAGAGCGACATCGCATGGTTTACCGGGCTCGAACCCGTCACCTGCGAGATCCAGTGGGCCGAAGACGCCGATGGACCCGTCTGGCAGGGCCGCCTTGATCGCGTCGAACGTTTCGACGCCGGCACGCGCACGCTCAGCGTCGTCGTCCGCGTCACCGCGCAGGACGCGCTCGGGTCCGACGGCGCGCTGCCGCTCGTCGCCGGCATGTTCTGCGAAGTGCGCGTGCCCGGGCGCTCGCTGGAAGACGTGTTCCGGGTGCCCCAGGGCGCGGTTACAGTCGACGAGGCGGTCCACATCGCGGTCGACGGCGTGCTGCAGAGCGTGGCGGTCGAGGTCGTCCGACGCGAGGGCGATTTCGCGCTGGTGCGCGGCATCGGCCGCGGGGACCAGCTCGTGACCACGCGGCTCGTGAACGTCGTGGACGGCACGCCGCTCGACATCGTCGCCGCGCGCAGCGACACGGAGTAGGCCGGCCGCATGAACTCCTGGTACGCGCGCACGATCGGCAACAAGGTCCTCGCCAATCTCGTCATGGCCGCCGTGCTCGCCACGGGCCTCCTCGCGACGCTCAGCATCCGCCGCGAGAGCGAGCCCGAGGTCGACCTCCGCATCATCAACGTGTTCACGTCCTACCCCGGCGCCGATCCCGAGGAAGTCGAGGAAGCCATCACGGAGAAGGTCGCGGCCGCCGTGGACGGCCTACGCGGGGTCAAGCGGTACTACACGGAATCGAGCGAGAGCACGTCGTTTGTCACCGTCGAAGTCGCGGACGGATACGACACCGCCGAGATCAAGAGCCGCATCGAGAACGCCGTTGATGCGATCGACACACTGCCCGACCGCGCCGAGCAACCTCGCGTGTTCGAGGAACTCGACGAAGACTCCGTCTCGCTGCTGTTCGTCTGGGGCGATCTGCCCGAGCGCCAGCTCAAGGAACTCGCGATGGAGATCCGCGACGAGATCCAGGCATTGCCGGACGTCTCAATCGCGGAACTGTTCAGCACGCGCGAGTACGAGATCACCGTGGACGTGAGCGAGGACGCGTTGCGCCAGTACGGCCTCACGCTCGCCGACGTCTCCGACGCCATCCGCCGCTCCAGCCTTAATGCATCAGCGGGTTCGCTCAAGCTCGAGTCCGAGGAGGTCCGCATCCGCGCGCTCGGCCGGCGCTACACCGGCCCGGAGTTCGAATCGATAGTCGTCAAGGCGCTGCCCGGCGGCGAGGCGCTCACGCTCGGCCGCATCGCGCGCGTGCAGGACGGATTCACGGAAGGCGAGCGCTTCAGCCTGTTCAACGGTCAGCCCTGCGCCGCCATCGACGTCGATCGCGCGCCCGGCGAGGACTTGCTGAAAATCAGCGACATACTCGACGAATACATCGCCAAGAAATCGCAACAACTCCCCGCCGGCGCCAATCTCACGCGCGCCTTCGACGATTCGTCGTTCGTCCGCAGCCAGATCGCGATGCTCACGTCGAATGGATTGCAGGGGCTGATCCTGATCCTGCTCGTTCTGGGACTATTCCTCGAGCCGCGTCTCGCCCTCTGGGTTGGCATGGGCATCCCCATCTCGCTCGCCGGCTCGATGTTCGTCATGTGGACTATGGGCTGGACACTCAACCAGATCTCGCTCATCGGGATGATTCTCGTCCTCGGCATTCTCGTGGACGACTCCGTCGTGATGGGCGAGGCCATCTACGCGCACCGGCGCCGGGGCGAGGCCCCGCTCGAGGCATGCGTCAACGGCATTCGCGAGGTCGCGCTTCCCGTCGCCGCATCCGTCACCACCACCATGATCGCCTTCGCGCCGATGCTCTTCATCAGCGGCATCATGGGCCAGTTCATGAAGCAGTTGCCCATCGTCGTCATCACCGCGCTGCTCGTCTCGCTCGCCGAATGTTTCTTCGTCTTCCCCGCGCACCTCAATTACCCGCTGCAGGACGACGCGCGAAAACTCGGCTGGCTCGGCCGCGCACAGCGCCGCACCGCGGACAGCCTCGAATGGTTCGTCCAGCACATCTACGGACCGTTCGTCGAACGTTGCGTCCGGCGCCGCTACATCACGCTCTGCGCGTCCGTCTGCCTGTTCATGCTCACGCTCGGGCTCGTCCTGGGCGGCATCGTGCCTGTCACCATGTGGCCCGCGGCGGAGGGCGACAATGTCGACGCCGCTGTCGAATTCCCGCCCGGCACGCCCGAATCCGTCGTGCGCGACGCCGTCGTGACGATGGAAGCCGCGCTTCGCCGCGTCGAATCGGGCATCGAGACCGACTCGGGCGATCCGCTCGTCCGCGCCGTGTTCACCCGCGCCTACCAGGACATGCCGCGCGGCGAGATCATGGTCGAGTTGCTCGGCACCGACGACCGCGGCGTCCGCGTGCATGACATTATCCTCGCGTGGGACCGCGAAATCGGCAAGATCCCTGGCGCGATAGCGACCACGTTCTCCGGCGCGACGATCGGTGCAGGCGACGGCCGTGACGTCGGCGTCATGCTCCAGAGCAAGGACCTCGGCGCGCTCCGGGCCGCGGCAGCGGAATTGAAAGCGAAGCTCGCCAGTTATGACGGCCTCTATCAAATCGACGACAACTTCCGGCCCGGCAAGAGCGAACTCCAGATCCGTCTCAAGCCCGGCGCGGAACACCTCGGCCTCACGCTGGACGCCGTCAGTCGCCAGCTTTATGCCGCGTATCAGGGCGAAGAAGCCATTACCCTGCTGCGCGATCGCGAGGAGGTCAAGGTCCGCGTGCGGCTGCCGCGCGCCGAGCGCGAGCGGTTCAGCGACTTCGCGCAGTTCCGCCTGCGCACCCCCGACGGTCACGACGTCCCGCTCGCGTCCGTCGCCGAGGTGTCGCTCGCCGAGGGCGTGACTACCATCTCCGGCGTCAACGGGGTCCGCGGCATCTCCGTCTCTGCCGCGGCCGACCGCGAGCGCGTGAACCCGACCGAAATCAACCGCGAAATCATGGACCACTACCTGCCCGGCCTGCTCGAGCGCCACCCCGGCGTCACGTGGTCGCTGTCGATCGTTGACGAAGACAATCAGCGGATGCTGGCCGACCTTCGAACGTACACGATGCTGTCCATGCTCGCGATTTTCGTCATCCTGTGCACGACCTTCCACTCCTACATCCAGCCCGCGCTCATCATGCTCATCATCCCGTTCGGGTTCAGCGGCGCTGTGCTCGGTCACCTCCTGCTGGACATTCCCATTAGCTTTCTGAGTCTTGCCGGGCTTATCGCGCTTTCCGGCATCATTGTGAATGATTCGATCGTGCTCATTGAGCGCATCAACGCCTACCTCGCCGAGGACCGCCCGTTCTATGAAGCCGTCTGCGCCGCCGGCCGCCGCCGGTTCCGCGCGATCTTCCTCACGTCCGCGACCACCGTGATCGGGCTCGGACCCATGATTCTCGAGACCGATCTCATGGCGCAGGTCGTCGCGCCGATGGGCGTCTCGGTCGGCGCGGGACTTGCCGTTGGCATGTCGCTCACGCTGCTGCTGATGCCCGCGCTGTTCGCAATTCTCAATGACGCGCGGCGCCTCGTCATCCGAACCATTCACGGACGCTGGCCGACACCCGAAGAAGTGGAGCCTGCTTCACGGCGAGCCAAAGAGGCCGCGACAGAAGAGCTTGCAGGTGCAGCGGTGAGGGCGTAGCGCCTGTTAGACGTGGTTCGGTTCGCCGAGCAACTCGCGAATCGAACTGACCAGCACCGACATATCGAGCGGCTTGGAAAACGCGCGGTCTGCGCCAAAGCGTTGCGCGAACTTGAGGTAGGTGTGCGGTTCGTTGCGGCCACCGCCCGAGATCGCCACGATGCGAATGTCCGGCGTCATCTCGCGCAACGTGCGGATCGTCTCGAAGCCTTCCTTGCCCGGCATCAGGATGTCGGTGACGACAAGATCAACCGGGTTCAACCGATGAACCTCGATGCCCTCATCGCCGTTCGAGGCAACCGCAACTTCGAACCCGTGGCGTTCGAGGTAACGGCGGAGCGTCTGCGTGACGACGGCCTCGTCGTCGATGACTAGAATTCTGGACACCCCGTCCCCCGACCGCCCGTAGTGCGTGGATAAGTGCAAACGAAACAGATTCGTTGCGAACGACAGGATAATACTAGATCAAAGACCGAATGTCAAGCGAAACAATAAATCCTAGTGCTACAAACTATAAATTGTCTGGTTCTATTCGACTAACGTCACCTGAGGCTCGCCGGGGATTTCAACCCCAAACAGCCGCATATAGTGGCCGATGATCCGGTAGGTGAGCCCCCAAATCGTGTAATCCTCGTAGTGCCACGCGGGAAACTCCCGCTTTTCAGGGTCCAAGGGAAACACATACGGCTGAATATTCGCCGGGTCGCCCAGGAACGACATCGGCACCCACACCGTATTTGCGACTTCGTAGTTCGGCCGGAGTTCCGGTGGCTCAGGCAGATAAAACACGTATGGCGAGACCGCCAAACGGTGCAGGGTCAACCGCCCGCCCGATACATCGCTCAGACGGCCCAGCAGGTGGTCCTCGGTCAGCGTCAGACCGACCTCTTCCCGCGTCTCGCGCATCGCCGCCCGCACCAGCGTCCGGTCATACGGCTCGAACCGGCCCCCGGGAAACGCCATCTGCCCCGACCACGGGTCATCAGGGTGCTGCGCGCGCTGGATGAACAGCGCGGACAACCCCGCGCCCGGCTGCTCCGCCAGCACCATCGCCACCGCCGCGTTGCGGATCGACTCCCGCGACGCCGCCGTATCGGGAACATGCCGGGCGAGCGCAGCGGCAGCGTCAGCGGCCCGGTGCTCGCCCAGCGCCTTCATCGGCTGTCCAACAGCCATACATCACCTCGCAGCCACCGCATCGCTCTCGTGTCACAAGCGTACTCCTTTCGCCGTGACCGCGCAACAGGACACGCGCTCGGCGAGTTGAATCGCAGGCGTCACCAGCATAGGATCGTGCGCACGCCCGCGTCGTCGATTCGCGGGCGTTTTTCTTCGAGGCGAAGGGCGGCGGCGTGGCGATCTCGGCGAGTTCGGAAACGTACAAGCAGACGATCCGCGTCCTGTCGGATCGCATCGTCGAGGCGCAACGTCCGATCCGCGTGCTCGATTCGATCCAGTGGGACGACTCGATCGAGAAGGCGTTCTTCGCCGCCGGCGGCAAGGAACAGCCGCCGGTCGACATCGCGTATTACGAGCGCCGCCCGCTGCCGTTTCACCCGGCCAAGAAGCGCCACGAGTTCCACGAGATCGAACGCGACGTCAGCCACCAGCTCGGCGAATACAGCCCCGTCGGCCAGATCATGCGCCGCATGTGCCGCGAGTACCAGATGGTCGTGCGCATGCTCGAGGCGCGCGGCACGACGGACTTCTGCACGATCTCGCAGGAGCTGTATGGTTCTGCCGGCGACGTCTTCCACGCGGGCGATCCGACGCTGAAGGATCTCGGCGATTTGATGGAAGACCTCCTCACCAACGTCGATCGCAGCCGGCTCATCGAGAACGAAGCCAAGACGTTCACCAGCGAGGAGACCGTCCGCATCCTCCAGGCGCGCATGGACGACATCTTCAAGGGGTTCCCGAACGGCGTGCGCGTCATCCTCGGCGACGGCATCGTCGCGGACTCCGCCGCCGGTTC
This sequence comes from uncultured Nitrospirales bacterium, assembly GCA_964449475.1. Classification (GTDB taxonomy): domain Bacteria; phylum Hydrogenedentota; class Hydrogenedentia; order Hydrogenedentales; genus VFKU01. Next base: position 1,843 of record CAYUZD010000121.1, on the reverse strand, counting down.
GGACTACATCAAGATCCGCCGCGACGCGATGTTCAGCGAGCGAGACATCAGGCTGCTCGAGGTGCACGAGGGCATGGTGCACGTCGGCACGACGCTCAACGGCGCGTCGCAGCCGGTCTGCACCTTCCTCAGCAAGGGCCCGCCGTCCTCGACCATCACGCAGGAAGGTCTCGCGATCATGATGGAGATCTTCGCGTTCTCGTCGCACCCCGCGCGCCTGCGCCGCACGACGAACCGCATCCGTGCCATCAGCCTCGCGGAGTCCGGCGCGACGTTCGTAGACGTGTTCCAGTTCTTCCGCAAACAGGGTTTCGAGGAGCAGGACAGCTACACCCAGGCGGTCCGCGTTTTCCGCGGCAGCACGCCCACCGGCGGGCCGTTTACCAAGGACCTCGCCTACAACAAGGGCTTCGTCACCGTCTACAACTACATCATGCTCGCCGTCCGCAAAGGCCTGCTCCAGCGCATCCCCCTCCTCTTCTGTGGCAAGACCACTCTCGAAGACATGCGCACCATTGCCCAGCTCGTCGAGGAAGGCATCGTCTCCACCCCGCGCTTCGTCCCCCCGCAATTCGCCGACCTCAATGCCCTCACCGCCTGGATGTGCTACGCCAACTTCTTCAGCCGCCTCAGCATGGATCGCATCGAAAGCGACTACGCGGGCCTTTTGTAGCCCCCGGCACGTCCCTCGCCGCGCTTGACTCAGACCGCCCGCTCCAGTGCTATACTGCGAAGACGGTCTGCGCCGGGGTCTCCGGCCTTGGGCTGAGCGGCTGGGTGGTCTCTGCGGGCGCACTCCGTGCCCAGACGATTGCAACCCTTTCACAGAGGAGGAAGGCATCATGGCGGTAGCACAAAAACCGGCGGCGAAAACACAGCGCGCGCAGCAGTTCCTGTCGAGCCCGCGCAAGCTGCTCATCAACGGCAAATGGATCGACGCGGCCTCCGGCAAGACGTTCGCCGCGGTCGACCCCGCGACGGGCGACGAGCTCGTTCAGGTGGCCGAGGGCGATAAGGCCGATATCGACAAGGCGGTCGCCGCGGCGCGCCGCGCGTTCGACTCCGGCCCGTGGCGCAAGATGCGGCCGAACGAACGCACCAAACTCCTGTGGAAACTCTCGGAACTGATCCAGCAGAACGCGGACACCCTCGCCGAGCTCGAGTCCCTCGACAACGGCAAGCCGTTCACCATCGCCAAGGCGGTGGACGTCGCCGCGTCCGCCGAGCAGTTCCAGTACATGGCCGGCTGGGCCACGAAGATCGACGGCCGCACGATGACGCTCTCCGCCCCCGGCACGTTCGGCTACACGCTCCGCGAACCCGTCGGCGTCTGCGGCCAGATCATCCCGTGGAACTTCCCGCTGCTCATGGCCGCGTGGAAACTCGCCCCGGCCCTTGCGGCGGGAAACTGCGTCGTCCTCAAGCCCGCCGAGCAGACCCCGCTCACCGCGCTCCTGCTCGGTGAACTCGTCCAGGAAGCCGGGTTCCCCGACGGCGTCGTGAACATCGTCACCGGCTTCGGCGAGACCGCCGGCGCCGCGCTCTCCGGCCACAAGGACGTGAACAAGGTCGCGTTCACCGGCTCCACCGAGGTCGGCAAGATCATCATGAAGGCCGCCTCGGGCAACCTGAAGAAGGTCACGCTCGAACTCGGCGGCAAGGCGCCCAACGTCGTCTTCTCCGACGCCGACATGCAAGCCGCCACCGCGGGCGCCGCGATGGCCATCTTCTTCAACCAGGGCCAGGTCTGCTGCGCAGGCTCGCGCCTCTACGTCGAGAAGAAGAGCTTCGACACCGTCGTCGGCGGGCTCGTGGACGCCGCCAAGGGCATGAAAATCGCCCC
>CAYUZD010000120.1:0-9292 GCA_964449475.1 uncultured Nitrospirales bacterium | reverse complement strand
TCGAAGATGCACTGCATCGCGCACTTCGACAACTCGGCGAACAACCCGTACAACCCTGACCCGGAAAAAGCCGTCCGCTGGGGGGATCAGACGTGGGAGGAGATGATGATCGGCTTCTTCCACTACTCGACCGGCGTGAAGAAGGAAGCGGTCCAGGGCGACTGAGCCACCAGGCTTACAGACTCCAACGCTGATCCAGCGTTAGCATCGACAGGCGGGCGCGAGGCCATCCCCCTCGCGCCCGCCGCCATTTTGTCCACGCTCGGACGCGTTTCCTATACTGATCGCGGCGGGGTTCCGATGATTCTCAATCCTTTCAAGGGCAAAAACATCGTCATTACGGGCGGGTCCCGCGGGATCGGCTTCGAGATGGCTCGGCAGTTCGCGCGCAACGGTGCCAACCTGGCGCTGATCGCGCGCGGCAAGGACGATCTGAACGCCGCGCGGGAGTCGCTCCAACTCGAGGGCAAGGGGAGCACGATCCGGGCGTACGCGTGCGACGTCACGAATGCCGATACGCTGCGCGACTATTTTCACATGATCCGGCTGGAACTCGGAGCCATCGACGGCATCGTCGCGAACAGCGGCTACTGCCACCCCGGCAACTTTCACGAGATCGACCTCGCGGACTTCGACCGGCAGATAGACACGAACGTCCGCGGCGTGGTCTATACGCTCCGCCTCGGCCTGCCCCATCTTCTCGAGAATCCGGCGGGCGGATTCGTCGCGCTTACGTCCTCGCCCGCCGGGCACATGGGGATCTTCGGATTCGGCGCGTACGGCCCCACGAAGGCCGCGCTCAGCAACCTTTCGGAGACGCTCCGCTGCGAGTACCGCGATCGCAATATCCGCGTGCATCTCCTGCTGCCGCCAGACACCGACACGCCCGGTTACCGCGAGGAAATCAAGCTCTATCCGCCCGAGACGCGCGCGATCCTCAAGGGCGGTTCGCTTCTCGGCTCGGAATACGTCGCAACGAAATTCGTGCAGGGCATCGCCAATCAGAAGCGCACGATCGCGGTCGGGTTCGAGGCCCGCGCGATGATGCTCGCGATGCGCGCCTTTCCGCGTATCTGGGACTTGTATTCGGCGCGCAAGATTCGGGCGGCAAGGAAACAGGCGTCGCAACCCGCCGACACTACGGAATCCGTTTCGAGGTAGAAACGGCGTCACGCCGCTTCTAGTGCACGTCTAGATCGTGCACGGTGCAGATCACGTGGTCGAGCGACTTCACGATCTCGCTCATGTACTCGTCGACGGCCTTGCTGCTGCCGGGGAGCACATACACCACGGTACGACCCAGCACCGCGGCCACGCTGCGGCTGATCAACGCGCACGGCTTGTCCACGCCGTACTTGAGCCGCACGAGATCCATAATCCCGGGAATGACCTTGTCCGCGAGCGCCAGCACAACGTCCGGCGTGTGGTCGCGCGATCCCAATCCGGTCCCCCCGGTCGTGAAAACGACATGCATCCCGCCGTCCCGGGCGGCCACGAGCCGTTCGCGCAGCCGGGCCCGATCGTCCGGCAGCAATGCCGTCTCGATCGCCGTCGCGATATCGATGGCCGAAAAGTGGGCATCGACGTGTCCGCGCAGTTTGGGGCCGCTCTTGTCTTCATAGACCCCGGCCGTCGCCCGGTCGCTGAGCGTCACGATGAGAACGCGCAGCGGGTTGGACGGGGTGAACCGCGCGCGGAGGAGGTCGGCGTCGCTCGTCTTTGTCATGCCGCCATGATGCCACCGCGCGCCGTCCCCGTGCACGCGGCACGCACTCTTGAATTCGCGGGCACCGGCGGATACGGTAACGGGTCGGCGGGCTCCCGCCTCGGAAGGGGATCGCGAATGTCTCGTACTACGTTCATCACGTTTGTTCTGATACTCGCCCTGTGCGGCCGTGCGCCGGCCTACGACTACGACAAAAACGACCCGGCGCAGGGCGCGGGCACCCAGGCCCCGTGGCGGGCCGAGGCCCAGTGGGACACGGTGGACGAGGAGGGCACGGCGCTCATCCACCAGTTTACGACGGAGCCGCGCTACATTTCCCCGATGGTGAGCTTCGTACCGGACGATCCGGTCGTGCCGTCGCCGCGCGACGTGCTCGGGTACATCGCGGGCGCGGAGGGCATACTGACGCGGCCGGAGGACACGATCCGGTACTTCCAGGCGCTCGCGGACGCGTCGCCGAACGTGGACCTCATCCAGACCGGCACGTCGGAGGAGGGCCGGCCGTTTCACCTCGCGATCATCAGCGATGCGGCCAACCTCGCGCGGCTCGACGAGTTCAAGGGCTACACGCGCGCGCTCGCCGACCCGCGCAAGACGAATGACGCGCAGGCGGCCGAGATTGTTGCGAAGGCGAAACCGATCATGCACATCACGGCCGGCCTGCACTCGCCCGAGACCGGCCCGCCGGAGATGGTCATGGAACTCGCCTACCGGCTCGCGGTGTCGAAGCATCCGGACATCGTCAAAATCCGGAACGAGGTCATCCTGCTGATTACGCCCGTGACCGACGTCGATGGCCGCGCGGAGGTGGTCGACTGGTATTACCGGGTCCTTAAGGACTACGACGACCGCGATTACATGCCGTCGATGAGCCCGCCCTACTGGGGCTATTACGCCTACCACGACAACAACCGCGACGGCATCCAGATGACGCTCAAGCTGACGCAGGTGTACATGGACGCGTTTCTCGAGTGGCACCCGACCTATTCGCTCGACCTGCACGAGTCGGTGCCGCTGCTTTACGTCTCCGGGGGCACGGGTCCGTACAACCCCAACGTCGATCCGATCACGGTGCGCGAATGGCAGATGTTCGCGCACTACGAGCTCGAGCAGCTCCAGCGGCACAACATGCCGGGCGTGTGGACCTGGGGCTTCTACGACGGGTGGAACCCGAGCTATCTGCTGTGGATCACGAACAACCACAACTCGATGGGCCGGTTCTACGAGACGTTCGGCAATAGCACGGCGCGCACGATGGAGCGCGACCTCAGCGACGCGGATTTCGCCGGCAAGCCGGTCACGGAACGCACGTGGTACAACGCCGACCCGCCGGACGAACTCGTCAACTGGTCCCTGCGCAACAATACGAACTACATGCAGTCGGGCGTGCTCGCGTCGCTCAAGCTCCTCTCGAACAACGGCCGCCCGCTGCTCGAGAATTTCTACCAGAAGGGCAAGAACAGCCTGAACGCTGGACGCGACGAGGCGCCGCATGCGTGGGTCATCCCCTTCGCGGACCAGGATCCGGTCCGGCTGGCGTATCTCGTGAACCAGTTGCAACGGCACGCGATCGAGGTCCACCGGGCGACGCGCGACTTCGAGACGAAGGAGGGCAAGTTCAACGCGGGCGACTACATCGTCCGGCTCGACCAACCTTACGGCCGCCATGCGAAGAACCTCCTTGAGCCGCAGGACTTTCCGAAGACGCCGCCCGAAATCCGCCCGTACGACGACGTGAGCTGGACGCTGGGATTGATCTATCGCGTGGACACGACGAAGATCGACGACAAGGCGATCCTCGACTTTACCGATACGGAGTTGTTGTCCGCGCCGATCGCGATCGGCGGCACGGTCGAAGAAGGCGACCCGGAGGCGTACGCGGTCTCGCAGGTCAGTTCGAACGGCCTGATTCGCGCGCGGATCCAACTCGGCAAGACCACGGTGTTGGCGGTCAACGAGGCGTTCACCGCCGGCGAGGCGAGTTACCCGGCCGGCACGTGGATCATCCCGCACCGGCGCGGGTTGCGGGGGCAATTGCTCGAGGTCGCGCGCGAGACGTCGCTCGATTTTCACGCGCTCGCGGAGATGCCCAAGGTTGCGACGCACGAAGTCGACCTGCCGCGCGTCGCGCTGTATCACACCTGGACGAGCACGCAGCCCGACGGCTGGGTCCGCATGACGTTCGACAAGGCAGGCGTGCCGTACGACTACATCGCCGACGAGGAGATCCGCGCGGGCGGCCTGCGCACGAAGTACGACGTGATCCTCGTCGCGCACCAGGGCGGCGGCGACGGCAAGTCGATGGTGTTCGGCCGCGACCCGCGCTTCGGTGCGCAGGACTACCGCCCCACGCGCGAATTCCCCGCGCACGGCCGGATCGACCGCGCTCGCGACATCACGGGCGGCATGGGCTACGAGGGCGTCATCGAGTTGCGCAGATTCCTGGACCAGGGCGGCACGCTGATGTTGCTCGGGTCGGCCGGCGTCCTCGCAACGGACTTCGGGTTGGTGCGAAACGTGAACACGTCGTCCGCGAGCGTGTATACGCCGGGGAGTGTCCTCCAGGCGAAGGTGGTGCGGCCCGAACACCCCATCACGTTCGGCTATGACGAAATGACGCATGTCTCGCGCGGGAACGGCCCGCTCTACAGCGTCCCGAAGAAGTACGACCACTGGGTCGTGCTCAAATACGGGTCGAAACCGCTCCGCGACGAGAAGAAGGACAAAGAGACCGAAAAAGAAGACACGGAATCGGAAGAGCCGGAGGGCGCGGAATCGGCATCGGCTTCCGAGCCTGCCGAGGAACCGAAGGAAGCCGAGAAGAAGCCGAAGGACGCCGGGAAGTTTCTGCTGAGCGGTTCGGTCGACGGCCAGGACACGCTCGAGAAGATGGGTGCGATCATCGATGTACCCCGTCTCGCGGGCGGCCGCGTGATCCTGTACAGCTTCAACCCGATGCACCGCTACCTCAACCACGGCGACTTCAACTTCGTGTACAACGCGTTGCTCCACTGGAACGATCTGCCCGATGGCACGCCGAAGGACCATCCGAATCTCGTGAAGGACTGACCGCGCGCGTCGATTTCATGGATACCGGCATCACAGATCATGTTGTCGTGATCACGGGCTCGTCCGGCGGGATCGGGCGGGCCTGCGCGGAGCGGTTCGCCGCGGAGGGCGCGCGGCTCGTGTTGCACGGTCATACGCACATCGACGCGGTCGAGCAGCTCGCGCGCGGGCTTCCGGTCGAGTCGCTGGTCGTGCGCGGCGATCTGCGCAAGGAAGTCGATGCTGCGAAACTGTTCATCGAGGCCGAGGACCGCTTCGGCCGCATCGACGCGGTTGTCGCGAATGCGGGGCTCTGGCCGCCGCACTCCACGCCGATCCACAAGATGGACCTCGCGCAGTGGGACGACACGGTCGCGTCGAACGTGACAGCGTCGTTCCTCTGCGCGCGGGAGTACTTCCGGTACCTCGACGACGCGCGGCCGGACGCCGCCTCGCTCGTGCTCATCGGTTCGACCGCGGCGCGGTTCGGCGAGGAGGGCCACGCGGATTACGCCGCCGCCAAAGCGGGCCTCACCTACGGCCTGACGCGGACGCTCAAGAACGAAATCGTCCGGCTCGTCCCGGGCGGCCGGGTGAACGCCGTGTGTCCCGGCTGGACGCTCACGCGCATGACCGAGGACGCGCTCCGCAACCACGACAATGTCGTCCCCGCGCTCCAGACCCGCGCGATCACACGAATCGCGCGGCCGGACGACATCGCGAACACGGTCGTGTTCCTGTCGTCGCCCGTCCTCGCGGGACACATCACGGGCGAGGTGCTGACGATTTCGGGCGGCATGGAAGGCCGCCTGCTTCATTCGCGCGACGACGTCGATCCCGCGAAGGCGTGAACTAGTCGCGAATCAGCCGGACGTCCAACGGCGATCCCTCCGGCAACTCGGTCTCGCCCTGGGGAAACGCTATCAACCCGTCCGCAATGCTCAGCGCGTTGATGTGCGACGACCCGAAATACTCGACCCGATCGCACTTTCCGTTGCCGATCGAGATGACGGGCACCCACGACTGCCGCGCGCCGGACTTCCGCGTCATCGCTCGCGCGAGCGTCAGCCGCACCTGCGGCGGGCGGTAGGCGTGGCCCATCAGTGCGTAGAGGAACGGTTTCGCGAGCAACTCGAAGATGACAAACGACGATACTGGGTTCCCCGGCAACCCGAAGCACCACTGCGTGCCCGACTCGGCGAACGTCGTCGGTTTGCCTGGCTGAATCGCGACGCGGTCGTAGCGGATGTCGAATCCATGCCGGCGCAGCGCGCCCGGCACGAGGTCATACTCGCCCATCGACACGCCACCCGAGATAATCAGCACGTCGCACGCCGCGAGCGCGATGTCCAGCCGCTCGTCCAGCGATTCGTCGTTGTCGCGCGCGACGCCGTGGTTCTCCGCGGCGCACCCCATCCGCGCCGCCTGCGCGCACACCTGAAACGCGTTGCTGTTCCGGATCTGCCACGGCGACGGTTTCGCGCCGGGTTCGACGAGTTCGTCGCCGGTCGCAAGCACGGAGACACGCGGCCGCCGGTACACCTCCGGTTCGACGCATCCCACCGCAGCGAGAACAGCAATGTCCGCAGGGCCGATGCGGTGTCCGCGTTGCAGCAGCAAATCGCCCGCCTTGAAGTCGCGGCCCGTTGGCGCGATGTTCGCGACCGTCTCCGTTCCCGTGAAGCGCACACGGCTTGCGCCATCCGCCACGGCGTGCTCGACCATGAACACGCAGTCCGCGCCGTCGGGCACCATCGCGCCCGTCATAATCTTCGCGCCCTGTCCCGGGCCGATCGTCTGCCTCGGCTGATACCCCGCTGCGACAGTCTCGACTACTTCGAGCGCGCCGCCGAGGTCGGCGCGCCGGCATGCATAGCCATCGACCATGGCCTTATTGAACGGCGGCATCGCCATGTCGGCCAGCACGTCCTGCGCGAGCACGCGACCGGCGGTCTCGGTGAACGCGGCCGTCTCGGCGTCGAGCGCACGCGCGGAGTCGAGCGCGATCCGGTAGGCGTCGTCGAAGGAGATCATCGGGAGGCCATCGCGACGGATTTACTCGCCGCTCGCGACGAATGCCGTGATGTCGGCCGATGGTACCTCGTCCTGCCAGTCCCAGTGCCGCGCGGATTGTCCATCCTTGACGTACACGAGACGCGGCGGCGATGTGCCGATGAATTCCATGAACTTCAGCGTCTCGATCCGGTATAGCGCGAACAACGGCGACGTCACGGCTTTGAACTCCTCGATCTCGCGCGCGTCGCCCATCATCAGCGCGACCATCTCCGGCATGCCGTCCGCGGCGAACAGTTCGTTCAACGCCGGCACGGACGCGCGGCAGTGTTCGCAGGTCGCGTTCAACAGCGGGACGAGATACGCGCCCTGCCCGAGGTCGAAGCGTTCGCCATCGGCCTCGAACACGAACTGCGCGAAAGGCCGCGCGGCGTCCACGGTGCGCGGCGCGCCGGCTGTCGGTGCGGGCGGTTCATTGGTGGCCGCATCGAACGCCGCGAGCGCGAGCACGATGCCGAGGCCCGCCGCGGCTATCGGGTCCGCGACGGTCCGCGCCGCGCCCGCCGGCGCGCCGGCGGTACCCGTCCAGGCGAACCCGATCAGCGCGACGAGGATCGCGTTTTTGATCAGCGATTCGACCGGACCCATCGAAATCCACTGGCCGAGACACCCGCAGTCTTCGAGTCCGTGAAACTGCCACGCGTAGACGATCAGCGTGCTGTAGACGACGATCATGCCCGCGGACAAGAGGTGCGTCAGGCCACGGTATCGCTGGCCGGCGAGCAAGGCCGCGCCCAGCAACGCCTCCATCGACACCGCGAAGTACGCGGACGCGCGCACCAGCGCGGCGTCCTTCACGACGTTGTAGGCCGAGATCTGCACGCCGAACGCGTCCATATCGACTGCCTTCGCCGCCGCCGACACCAGGAAGAACGCCCCGACCACAATTTCAATCCAACGCGCCGCCTTGGCCATTATTCGACGCTCCAGCCGTCGCCCAACAGCGGAACGCTGGCACACGCAGGAGTGCCATCGCTACCTTGACCATCTACACGTACAACGAGGCGTGCGCCCTTGACACGCTGAATCTCGCTCACGAGCCTGGGCGTGATGCCGGAGAGGTGCACCTTTATGACGCGCGTCCAGCATGAGTCCGTCTGCCCCGCCAACCTCCCGACGCCGATCGGGATGAATCTCGCAGAAGCCGGACCTCGCGCGTGTTTGCCGAGAATGCTGAACGGTTTGCCCTTCACACCGAGGCGCGCGCGCAACATGAAATCAAACCACAAGTCTTTGCCGCGACCGAATTTGGTTTCGTGCGCCTCGCCGTCGTCGGTCCGCCCGAGGCTGAACTGCACACCGGCCGGTGCGCGCACGATGGTGACGCGCACCGGTATTTCCACGACCGGTTGGCGCTTCCCGACGCCAGCCCGCTTCTTCGATTGGGGAACCATCTCAGTAAGTGTAAGAAATCGCCGCCGCGCAACGCTAGGCGACGAGCCAAAAGAAACCGGGGCGGCCCCGAAGGGCCGCCCCGTATACCTGATTCGCTGCTGTTGCCTTACTTCGCGCCGACGGGTTCGTGCGAGTGCGCGTGGTGGGCCGCTTCGGCCGCCGCGCCCTCGCCGCGGAATTCCGGCGCGGTGTCGGTGTACACGTCCTGCGAGTACATCCACTTGAATTCGCCGTTCATCAGGGTCTCGGTGACCTTGTCGTACGTGTGGTTGTGGTTGTTGCCCACCGCGCGGAAGTTGTTGCGGATGCGGACGCGCGCGTTCTTGCAGAACAGGTCGGCCAGTTCCTGCGGCGTCTGGTCGGACGGGTTCTCCGAGAGTTTCGCCTCGGCCAGCGCCAGCGTCGCCGCCATCGCGAAGAGGTCGACGCCGATCTCGACGAAGTTGCCGAGGATGCACTGCTCGAACTCGAGCTTTTCCTTGTACTTGCCCATGGTGTGGAACAGGACGCGGGCGAGCTTGCGGCAGGTCCGCTCGATGTACCCGAGCTGCTTCTGGTTGTTGGCGCTCAAGTACTTCACATTGAAGTCGGACATCTTCGGGAAGTACAGGCCCGGGTACCACTTCGCATAGTACTTGGCGGCGTTCATGACCAGCTGCGCCTTGGATTCCTTCTGGCCGGGCTTGGGTTGCAGGATGGGCATCACGAGCTTGAAGTGGGTGTCCATCGCTTCGCGGCCCATGATGAGGTACATGACCTGCGTCGAGCCTTCGAAAATGCGGCCGATGCGCGAATCGCGCAGCCAGCGCTCGGCCGGCACGACGTGCTCACCGCGGCCGTAGAGCGACGCGGCGGTCTCATACCCGCGGCCGCCGCGGACCTGGATGAAGTCGTCGATGATGCGCCAGGAGGTCTCCGTGCAGAAGAACTTCGCCGCAGCCGCCTCGAGGCGGATGTCCGCGCCACCGCGATCGGCGAACGAGGCCGTGAGCCAGGTGATCGCCTCCATCGCGAACGCGTCGGACGTGATGTTCGCGGCGTACCGCGCGA
>CAYUZD010000119.1:0-9316 GCA_964449475.1 uncultured Nitrospirales bacterium | reverse complement strand
GGGCTGTCGTCGTCGTCGTCTTCGCCGCCCGCCGCCTTCGCCAGTTCCTCGACGTTGATGCTGTCGAGGCTCATGCTCGACATGCTCAAGTCCGATCCGCTCAGGCTGCTCCCCAGGCTGCTCCCCACCGAACTGCCCAGCGAACTCAGGTTCGACATCGTGCTCAGCGTGCTCATCGTGCTCGCGCTGCTCACCGTCGACAGCATCGTCTCGACCGTCGTCTCCGCCAGCCCGTAGTACTTGCTCATCGCCGCGCGGATGTCTTCCTTCGTCGCCAGTACCGGTTCCACCGGCCGATCCAGCAGCCGCGACAGGTTGTCCATCGCGTTGATGTTCGTCGGGTCGAACGTCGCGATCTTCAGGACGTCCCCGTCCTCTTCAATCGGGATCACGCGGTACACCTGCGCAATGCGAACGTCAATCAGATTGCGGATGCGCTCGGGAATTTCGCGGTCGGACAACCGGATGATCGGAATGCCCAGCTGCTCCGCCAGGCCTTCGGAAATGTGGTGCTGGCTGATGTACCCCAGCCGCACCAGGATCTCGCCGAGTTTCTTGCCCTGCATCGTCGTTTGCTGACGATGTATCGCTTCCTCGAGCTGATCCGCCGTGATGACCCCGCGGTCAACGAGGTTCTGGCCAAACATGCTGTAGCCGGCGCTTGGCATGGATCGCATCCCTCTAACTCAGCATCGTAACTCTAGCAGAGGGTGTCCCGAAAGTCAATGCGAATTGTGCTATTAACCGTTGGAAATAAACGACTTACGGAGATATCTGTCAACTAATTACCCGAACCGCGGCACGCGTCTCCGTACCACATCCCGAGTTAATTCCCGAACACCCTCCCCAATCAAGAAACCGCATTTTCCCCCGATTTTGGGAGCCTGTCAAGAGGAATCTGGTGGGATCGTGCTACAGCCGCGGCGACATCAACGTCATCGAGCAATCGAGTCCCTTGCCATCGCGCGCGGGACGCAGAAAGTCCAGTTGCTGCATCGCGACCGGCCGACTCGCGCTATACGTGCGGTGCAGAAAGTCCGTCAACTCCTTGAGCCCCACGCCGCTCAGTGAAACGCTCACGACCTCGACGTACTGGTTCGCCGCGCCGCGCTTCTCGAGCCGCATCCGATCGCCGAATCCCGCGCGGGTCAGTTCCGTCTGCGCGTAGTCGTACAGGCTGAACCGTTCGCCGCGGCCCATCCGCGCGGCGATCTGTTCCCGCGCCGCGCGCTCGTCCTCGAGGATCTGCCGCAACTGGCCGACGTCCCGCAATCGCGCCGAGGCCTCGTCCAGCGCCTGCCGGCTCTCGCGGTAGTCGCGCGCCAGCCCCCGCGCAAACGGCAAGGTCACAATCGAGAAGAACACCGCGATCCCCGCCAGGATCAGCATGCGCTCGCGAAAACTCAGTGTGCGCGACGCCATCGTCATACCCTCGCCCGAATCGTGAACGTTTCGCGGCCGCCCTCGGTGATCCGCGTGGACTGATCGCGGCTCACCTCGAGCAGTTCCGACTGGTCCAGCCGTTCGAGCGCTTCGTTGTACTTCGCCGAATCCACCACCCGGCCCCGCAGCATCAGTTCACGGTATCCGCGCAGCGGCCGGATGTTGATCTCCTCGATTTCCGCCACGCTCGGATGGATCGCCGTCGTCACCTCGAGCAGGATATCGAGCAGCGTCGGCGCGCTAAATGTGTCCAGCGACACGCCCAGCGACGTCGCCGTCTCCGCCTCCGCCGCCTGCTGGAACAGCTTGAAGCTCTCGACGCCGCCCATGTCGTTCTCCGGCCGGTCAAACGTCATGTCCGGAAACGTCTCACGGAATTCCTGCCAGATCGCCTCGCCGTACCGCTCCAGCGCGCGTTCCGTCCGCCGGTTGTCCATGTACACGAGCGCCAGGTACGCCGACAACGCCAGCGCGCCCGTCACGCACACCGCCAGCGCCGCGCGCACGAGGTTGCGCGACGGTCCGCGCGCCGCCGCCGCGCCCGACGCCAGCAGGTCCACGTGAAACGCGCCGCCCGCCGCGCATGCCGCCGCGGCAATCGGCGCCGACCAACGGTTGAACTCGTCGGACACCGCCTCTGCCGCGGTCACGTGCCGCGCGAATCCCGGCAGTTCCGTCGCCATCTCTTCGTAGTGCACCGGCACGTCCACTTCGCCCTCGAACACCGTGCGCGCCGCTTCGTTCAGTTGCGCGCCCGTGATCGACAGCGAGTCCACCGACGGATGCGCCCCGCGCTCGGCCGCGTATGCGCGCAGCAGGTTACCCACCTCGCGCGCCACCGCCGATGGCGCTGCGCGAAACTCCGCCGGGTCCGAGTCCAGCCGCCGCAAGTACACCAGCCGGCCCGCCTCCACCACCGCAAGTTGCGCCTCGCCCGGCCGGAAGTGCAGCACCGCGCGCGCCCCGCCGAACTTGCCCTGCCGCTCCACCCACAGCGACGTGAGCGCAACCGCGTCGAGGTACGCGCCCTCGATCGCGATCCCGGCCTGTTCCGCGAGCGCGACGTGCCCCGCGATCGCCGCGCGTCGCACGCCAATCGCCAGCACCGTCGTCGCGCCGCCCTCGCTCCGCGCGCGCAAATGTTCGATCACCAAATCGTCGATCGGCACCGCGAGGTTCGGTTCCAACTCGAACGGCACCGCCGCCGCGACCTTGCGCGCCGACCGGAACGGCACCGTCAACAGCCGCACCATGCTCCACGACGCCGGCGCCACCAGCACCCACATCGCCGGGTGGGTCTTCAGCCGGCCGTACACGTCGCGCAACGCCGCCACCCGCGCCTCGTCCGAGTCCGTTCGCATGGCGCTCTGCACGAGGTCCACCACCGACGGCGCGCCGCCGCGCGTGCGCACCACCGCCACGCGCACCGCGTCCGCCTCTATCTCTACCGCGCCTATCGTCGCTGGAATTCGCATCGTCGCCCTACACCGTCACGCGCCAGTCGATGACGCGAAACATCTGCGCCGACCCGCTTGCCGTCAACCCGCCGTCCTCGCCCTCGCTTGGTGTGTCCCGCCAGATATACCCTTCGATTCGGACCGTCACGTCGCCCACCGAACTGTCGCCAATAATCTTGAACACGCTGCTGCGCACGTCGAACAGCTCCGCCACGGGACCTTCTTGCGGACGTTCCTGTCCCGGCTGCGGCAACGCCGGCAGGATCCCCTCGTTCCGCAATTCCTCCCGGCTCAAGTACGGGCCCGTGTCCTGTATCCGCTGCAACACCTGCTCCGCCGACCCTGCCCCGCCCGGGTTCGGGTTCGCCGCGAACAGCGCCTCGAGCACTTCACCCGGCGCCGTGTTCACGTTCACCCTCCCCTCGGGATGCCCGTGCACCGTCAGCATCTCCGCCAGCGGCACGGGCGGCGTCTCTTCCGCAGACGCCGCCGCTTCCTCCTCGTCCGGGTCGCCGAAGTACAACGGCTCGACGACGCCGGGGATCAGGAGTAATTCCTCGATCGAGTCCATCGGACCGTTCTTGCACACGATCGGCGTCTCGAGCGATTCGTAGTAGTCGTTCTCGAATCCGTTCGGCCGCACAATGTCGTCGCTGTCCAGCCAGTCCAGGATCGCGTCCGTCGGGTTCCACTCCGGCGACCGTGCGTCGAACAAATACCGCACAGCGTCCACCAGCGGCGTGAACTCCCGCTCCTGGCCCGACTGGTCCTCGTATATCAAGGCGTTCAGATTGATCTTCCCGTATTCGTCGACGATGTGGATCGCCACCATCGTCTCGTTAAACTCTACCACGGCGTCCGACGCCGCCCACGGCTCGTCCAGCCCGTCGTACATCCCGCCCGCGACCGCCCCGATCTGTCCCTGCCCCGCCTCGGTCTCGCCGGCCATCAGGTCCGCCGCGAGAATGCTCATGCTCAGCGCCACCGCCGACCGCGCCGCGAGGTGTCCCTCCGCGCCCGATGTCTGCTGGCCGATCAGGCTCGCATCCACCTGCATCTCGTACGCAAATTCCGTCACCAGCACCGTCAACAGCACCACAAACATCAGCGTCAACAACAACGCCAACCCCTCGCGCCGCGCACATCCCTTTCCTGTCATCCTGAGCCGCCCTGCTGTCATCCTGAGCAAAGCGAAGGATCTCGTCCACCCACCGACCTGCGCTCGCGAGTATGCTCTATCCCCGTCATTGCGAGGAGCGGGGTCTGCGACGAAGCAATCTCTTCCACTAGGAAACCAACCCCTCCCCAGTGGCGCAGTCACCTGATTGACGCGTCCGAAGCCGCCGCGCATCATGTTGCGCTCCGATCCGTCGGCCTCACGTAATCCGGCGGACCGTCCATCACGCCCGATCCCGCCGGCACCGTCACGTGGATCTCCACCACGCCCGGGTCTTCCTCCGGATCCAGCGAAGACGACTTCGCAAACGCGTCATCCTCCGCGCTCGTCACCTTCAGCCGCATGCGCACCGACCACGGCAGCCGGCCCATCTGCTGCCCGTCCCACTTGTCCACCCAGTCCTTGCCGTCGAAATACGCCAGCTCCCATGCGTAAACTGGAATCGACACGGTCGCCGGTTTCAGCCCCGCTCGCTCGCCCGCGCGCTCCACCAGTTCCGTCGCCTGTTTCGGCCCCGTGAACGTCTGTTCCCCGCCGATCCCCGGTTCCACCCATCGCGACTCCGTGATCGACAACAGGAACCGCGGTTCGTCGTCGTCGTCGGCCGATTCATCCTCGATAAACTGATACGTGCACAACTTCATCGCGCCGGGAAGGCCCGCCGAACCGATCATCGGCGCCGACGACACGAAACTCAGCGTGTCCGCCGGACCGTTTGCCGTCGTCTCGTGCACGCCGAGGAACGGATATTTCATGATCCCCCGGCCCGCCGCGCTGCCCCCGCCCTGCGCCCCCGCAACGCCGAACGTCCGGTACGCCGCCCCCGGTGACCATCCCTCCGACGCCTGCCCGAGGTTCTTCACCAGGCTGCGCTGGATGAACTGCCGCGTGCGCATGACCTGCGACGCTTCTCGGGTGTCCTGAATCGAATCCACCACGGCCGCATAGCTCGCGTAAATCACCGCGATCACGATCGTCAGGATCGTCAGCGCGACGAGCAGCTCGATCAGCGTGAAGCCCCGCCGGTGTCCGCGATCATTCCGCCGCATCGAGTTGCGCCCCGTCGTACACCAGATACGTCACCGTCTTTTCCAGCGACGGCCCGAACACCTCCACCGTCACCTCGTACAGTCCCGGCGTCTCCACTTCGTCTTGCAGTTCCGCCGAAAACGAATACCCAAACCCGTCGAACGCCGGACCCAGTTCGCCCTCGCCCGACGCCTTGCCCGACAACACCTCGCGCTCCGCGTTCGCCAGCGCCTCGTTCACCACGTACTCCGCCGTCGCCGCGTCCTGCACCGTCACAAACAAACTCATCGTCCCGTAGTGGCTCTCCAGCAGCATCACCACACCCGCACCCAGAATCGCCAGCGCCACCACCACCTCGATCAGCGTGAATCCGCCTCTCGCGGGTGGGGCGAGCGTCTCGCCCGACGGCCTTCCCGATGCGCGAGGAGCGGCCTCCCTTCCTGTCATCCTGAGCAACGCGAAAGATCTCGTCCACCTATCGCCCAATGCTCGCGAGAAAGCTCCATCCTTGTCATTGCGAGGAGCGGGGTGTGCGACGAAGCAATCTCCTCCACCAGAAAACCAACCCCTCGCCAGCGGGGCAGGCGCGGCGGCCTCTCGCAAATCCTCCCGCCTCATTCCTCCGTCTCCTCGCGAAACCCCGTCGTCCCGCTCACGGGATCCCACCGCACCACGAACACGTCCCCGGACTCATTGATCAGCCCGAACGCGGCCTCGACATCCAGTCCCGCGGCCCCAATCTCGATCGTCGCGACCTTCCCCTTAGGCCGCGCCCCGCCAATCTCCACCCACGCAAACTGGATCTCCCGCGGCAGCCGCGTCCGGCCCAGCACCGCCGTCGTCACCGCTTCCGGGTCCATCTCGTCCCGCTTCGACCGCTCCGCCAGCGTCGGGTTCATCTTCTCGCGCACCGATCGCGGCAGCGCGTTCTCGTCGTGCCGGATTCGCGCCGCCTGCGCCACCAGTGCCTTGCGCACGCGCAAATTCGACTGCGCCGCCATGCGCGACGACTGCTCCTCGAGCACCTGCTGCCCGTCCTCCGTGCCCTTCTCCTCCGCGCGCCGCTTCAGCTCTTCGCGCGCGAGTTGCTCGAGTTCGCCGTCGTCCTCCGGCAGGTCGTCGTCCTCGTCCATCGCCGCGTGCAGCGGCGCTTCCTCCGGCGGATCCGGGATCCGTTCCAGCCAATACTCCTGCCGCTCCAGGTCGATCTGCGCGTACAGCGTCTCGCCGCGCAGCGCCGACTCCGCAATCGCCGCGCTCCCGAAATTCGCCAGACGCCGCGCCGCGCCCTCGTGCGTCGTGTACAAAATAATCGGCAGGAACCGCGGCGCCGCCATCGCCAGCACCGCCGCCATAATCGCGATCACCACGAGCATCTCGATCAGCGTGAAGCCGCGCCGGCCGGGCCGGTTCTGCGCGCGTCGTTCCATGCTGCCCGCGCCCGCGGCTCAGTCCTTGGCTTCCGCGCCGAGCGAGTCGCTCAAGATGTCCGCGTCGTTCCCCGATCCGCCCGGCTGGCCGTCCGCACCGTACGACGTAATCACATAGTTCCCGTTCTCGAACTTGTACACGTACTCGTTGCCCCACGGATCCTTCGGAATTTCCTTCGCCTCGAGAAAGTTCTGGCCCTTCTCGTTGTCGATCAGCACCGCCAGGCCCTCTTCCGTCGTCGGGAACTTACTGAACTTCACCCGGTAGCTGATCAGCGCCGACTTGAAGTTCGAGATCTGCTGCTTCGCCGTCGCCACCTGCGAGTCATCCAGCGCGCCGATCACGTTGAATCCCACCACCGCCGCGAGCATCGCGATGATCGCGATCACCACCATCAGCTCGATCAGCGTAAAGCCGCGCTCCCGCCCGCGCCGCGCACGTCCTCTGCGAATGTCCATGGCGTCTTTCTCCTTTTCGTTGAAATCACTCACCCAATCTGGGTGCTCAGGTTCAGAATCGGCAGCAATATCGACAACACCAGTAATCCCACGAAGATGCCCATCACCACGATGATCACCGGCTCCAGCAGGCTCACCAGCGCGTCCATCGTCACCTGCACGTCCTCGTCGAACGTGTCCGCCACGCGCACCAGCGACCGCTCCATCTCGCCGCTCCGCTCGCCGAGCTCGATCATGTGCACCAGCAGCGGCGGAAACGTCCCCGTCGCGCGCATCGGCGCCGCCAGTCCGCGCCCGCGCCGCACGTCCGCCTTCACCGACTCCATCAACTGTTCAATGTGCCGATTCCCAATGATCGTCCCCACCACCTGCAACGCCCGCATCATCGTGAGCCCGCTCTGCAGCATCGTCCCCAGCACGCGCGCGAACCGCCCGCACACCAGCTTCAAGTGCAGCCGCCCGTAGATCGGGAACCGCAACTTCATCCGGTCCCACTTCGCCCGGCCCGCATCCCGCGCGATCCACATCCGCCACGCCGCGAACATCGCGAACGCGCCTCCCAGCAGCGCCCACCACCACGCGCCGACAAAGTCCGTCGTCCCGATCAACATCTTCGTCAGCGGCGGCAGTTCCTGGTCCCGGCTCTCGAACAGCCGCGTGATCCGCGGCACGACCACAAACGTCAGGAAACTGATGATCCCGATCGCGAACACCACCATGAACAGCGGATACGCCAACGTGCTCAACACGCGCGCTCGCACCCTCGCCTGGTGCTCCAGAATATCCGCCAGCCGCTCCAGCACCGTCTCGAGCGAGCCGCTCTTCTCGCCCGCCCGCACCATGTTCACGTAGAGCGGCGCGAAGATCCGCGGGTGCGCCTCCAGCGCGTCCGCCAGCGACACGCCCTCCACCAGCCGCGCGCGCACGTCGTAAATCGTCTTGCGCAGCCGCGCCCGAGGCGTCTGGTCCGTCAGCGCGTTCAGCGCGTCCGCCAGCGGCATCCCCGCCGCCAGCAGCACCGCCAATTGCCGCGTCATCAGCGCCAGGTCCCGCGTCCCCACCGTCGGCAGGCTCACCGATTCCGACAGCGCCGACGGTTCCGCGTCCGCGTTCTTCAGTTTCGTGGGATAGAGCTGCTGCTCGCGCAACTTCTGGCGCGCAGACGCCGCCGTGTCCGCGTCGATCACGCCCCGGACCGACTTGCCCGATTTCTCCAGCGCCTTGTATTCGAAGACGGCCATCGCGACCGCGCCCCGCTAGTCAATCACTTCTTCGAGGAACTCGTCGCGCGTCACGCGCAACACCTCCTCGATCGTCGTCACGCCGTCCACCACTTTCCGCGTCCCGTCGTCGCGCAGGCTCCGCACGCCCCCCTTGCGCGCCTCGCGCTTGATCACGTTCGAGTCCGTCCCGCTCAGCGTCAGTTCCTGGATGTGCGGCGTCATCGGCAGCAGTTCGAAGATCCCCGTCCGGCCGTAGTACCCGCGCTCCTGGCACTTCGGGCACCCCACCGACTTGTAGATCTGACGGCCCCGCAACTCGCCCGCCTTCGGGCCCAGTTCGCGCAGCGCCTCCGCGTCCGCCGTCGTCGCCGCGCGGCACTCCGGACACAACCGCCGTACCAGCCGCTGCGCCAGGATCGCGATCGTGGACGACGTCACCAAGAACGGTTCAATCCCCATGTTCACCAGACGCGTGATCGCGCCCGCGCTGTCGTTCGTGTGCAAGGTCGAAAACACCAGGTGACCCGTCAGCGACGCGTGCACCGCCATCTCCGCCGTCTCGAGGTCGCGGATTTCGCCCACGAGAATCACGTCCGGGTCCTGGCGCAAGATGCTGCGCAACGCGCTCGCGAAGGTCAGTCCGATCTTCGGCCGCACCTCGATCTGACCCACGCCCACCATCTGGTATTCGACCGGGTCCTCGACCGTGATCACGTTGATGTCCGGCGACAGCACGCGTTGCAACGCCGCGTACAATGTCGTCGATTTTCCGGATCCCGTCGGGCCCGTCACCAGCAGGATCCCGTGCGACGTCCGCAGCAGCCGGTCCATCGCCTGGTAGTCGGGCTTCGCCATGCCGAGCTCCTCGAGCCCCAACAGGAACGACCCTTTCTCGAGGATACGCATCACCACGCGCTCGCCGTGCTGCACCGGCACGATCGACACGCGGATGTCGATCTCCTTGCCGCTCAGCCGGATCTTGATGCGACCGTCCTGCGGCAGCCGCTGTTCCGCGATGTTCAGGTCCGCCATGATCTTGATGCGCGACACCACCGCCGGGTTCTGCGATTTCGGAATGTGAAACTTCTCGTACAGCAC
>CAYUZD010000118.1:0-9376 GCA_964449475.1 uncultured Nitrospirales bacterium | reverse complement strand
CTCATGCCCGGCCCTTCCGTCGTCACTCGCGATTCAAATCGCGGTCAAACTGTTTTTCCTTCGACCGATCGTGAACTACTACCAACGTCTCCAGCGACTCGACGCGCTCACCGAGCTGGCCCAGACCGCCGTGAATCTCGTTCATCACAGTCGCTTCGTGTTGCGCCTGCTTCGCACCACGACTTGACTTGCGCGCGACGACAACGACTGCGACGAGCATGATAGTCAGGATCGACGTCACTATGACTGCACCCGCAATTACGCTCAATGCAAACCAACTTATCATCATTTCGCCCACGCTATTCGGATCGCAGATCCCGGTCGAATTTCGCTTCTTTGCTCCGATCGCGATCCAGCACCAACGTCTCCAGCGCCTCGATTCGTTTGTCCATCTTAGTCAATCCGTGGTGGATTTCCTGGATAATCCGAGTCTCGTCGGCGTCGTGGCGCTCGCGTTTGCGGATCGTGCTGCCCTTGGCCGTCCGGACGATCATGATTATCGTGAAGCCGATTGTCGCGAGAATCATCACTGCGACGAAACCGCTCACCAACACCACCAGCGCCGTTTCATCTCCGCTCATGGATTGCTCCCAGACGCGAGACGTTTGGAACGTGTCCACTTCCATTCTCCCATGTCGTGCCCACGACGCCCGCTATTCTGTTTCCCGATCGACCAGTTCGCCCTGCGACCGGCCCATGAACAACGTCTCCAGCGACTCCAGCCGCTCCTGCATCCGGTTGAAGCCCTTCTGCAGGCCCTGGAACGCCTTGATCTCCTGCGCCTCCATCGCGCGCAGCTTCCGCGTGCTCCCGCCGCCGCGCACCGCCTTCACAAACGCGACCGCGATCCCGCCCATCGCCGTGAAGAACAACAGCACGAACGCCAGGCTGATCGCCACCAGCGGCACAATCGGGATCTGGTTGATCATGTCCGTCCAGGGGACCTCGGCGTATACGTTTAACTGGGGATCCATCGGGCGCCGCTCCTATTCCAACTCCGATTTCGAGCGCTGGCGCTTCTGGTCGAACAACAGCGTCTCAAGCGCCTCGATCCGGTGCTCCATACGCTGCAACCCCCGATTGATCTCCTGCATCACTTCGATGTCCGGGCTTTCCGTCTTGTCGCGGTGACGAAACTTATAGGCCAGGATCCGCAGGATCACGATCGTCAGGCAGATCGTCCCGACGATCACCACGCCCGTCACCTGTCCACCGTCCATGCCTGCCTCCGGCCCAAGCGGATGCAATCCGCTGTTTCGTCTTTACCCGTCCCAGACTATTCTATTCAGTTCCCGGCGTGACGCTTCTTCTTCAGGTCCGCCAGTTCCTTGTCGATGTCCTCGTCGCCCTCGAGCTTGCGGAACTCGTCCTCGAGCGTCGGCTTCCGCCCAAAATTCACCAGTTCCGCGTCCGACTCCATCCGCTCGATGCGTTCCTCGAAGGTGTCGAACCGCGCCATCGCGTCCGACGTGTCCAGCCGGCGAATGTCGCGCTCCGTCGCCATCTTCCGCTGCGCCCGAACGTGCCGCTGCACCAGCATCCGCTGTTTCTCGCGCGCCGACGCCAGCTTGTCCTCGAGCTGTTTGATGTCGTCTTGGTACTGCGCCACCAGGTGATCGCACTGGTCCTGTTCCTTCGCCAGCGCCTCCGTTCGCTCCTGGTACCGCTTGCGCTCGATCAGCGCCTCGCGCGCCAGGTCGTCCCGGCCCTTGTCCACCGCGAGCTGCGCCTTCTCGCCCCACAAGCTCGAGCGCTCGCCGATCTCGTCGAGCTCGCGCTGGATCTTCTTCTTCGTCGCCATCGCCCCCGCGCACGAGGCCTTCACCTCGATCAGCGTGTCTTCCATCTCGCGGATCATCAGCTTGATCAGCTTCTCCGGATCTTCCGCCTTCTCCAACATCGTGTTGAGGTTGGAGCTGATGATGTCCCGCACTCGCGTGAAAATTCCCATTGCCTGACCTCCAAACGGAACCAATCCGTTCGTATACGCCTCGTCAACTCGCCCGCGACGGCGCCGTCAACCGCTGCGCCACCGCCATCAACGTCATCAACGCGAGCTCCGGCCCGCCGTTGAGTACTTGCACGCCCGCGACGAATCGCTCGCTCCCGCTCGCCGGACGGCACCACACCACCCGCATGTTCATCTCGAGTCCGAAGTAGTCGATCCGGATCGTCCGTCCCGGCCGAAGGTACCGCCCGATCTGGATGCACGCGCCTTCAAGGCTGATGCTCCGCCACGTCGCGCGGCCCTGCTCCAACCCGTCGTACACGTAGTCGAATTCGCCGCGCAGCGCCACGCGGCGGGTACGCCGTTCTTCCTGCCTCGGCATCGCCAACGCGTGTGCGCCCATGTCATCCACCCTCCGAATCCCAGAATGTCGTCCGCGAACCGCAACGCGAATGCCAATCGACTTGAATTTCGTAAACATCTGATGTGAAAAGACTTAGAGCACAGGATAATGCCTCTGACACCCTGCTTTTTTGGCGTGGTCTAACAGTTTATAGTGAGATCAGCTAAGGATGGGTCAAAATCGCCATGCCCCCTCAAAACTCACAGAATGAGCAGGATTCACGCGCGAGGATTGAGTCCGCCGAGGCCCTCGGACAGTCCGACACCTTCCTCGATTTCCAGGAGCGGCTCTCCCGCGTAGCCCAGGTCGATCGCCCCGTGCTCCTCATCGGCGAACGCGGCACCGGCAAGGAACTCGCCGCGAGCCGCGTGCACTACCTCTCCAAGCGGTGGGAAGGCCCCTTCGTCGCGCTCAATTGTTCCGCGCTCGTCCCCACGCTCATCGAGGCGGAACTCTTTGGCCACGAAGCCGGCGCGTTCACCGGCGCGACCGGCCGCCGCAGGGGCCGCTTCGAGGCCGCGCACGGCGGCACGCTCTTCCTCGACGAGATCGGCAACATCCCGATGCAGGTGCAGGAAAAAATCCTGCGCGTCGTCGAGTACGGCACCTTCGAGCGCGTCGGAAGTTCGCAACCCATCTCCGTCAACGCGCGGATCGTCGGCGCGACAAACGCCGATCTCCGCGCCATGGCCCAGCGCGGCGAGTTCATGACCGACCTGCTCGACCGGCTCTCGTTCGAGGTCCTCGTCCTCCCGCCGCTGCGCGAACGCCCGGACGACGTCCCGCTCCTCGCGAACCACTTCGCCGCGCGCATGGCGTTCGAACTCGGCTGGGCCGGCGTCCCGGAAATTACCGATGACGCCATGAAACGGCTGCTCGCGTTCTCGTGGCCCGGCAACGTGCGCGAACTCAAGAACGTCATCGAGCGCGCCGTCTACCGCTCGAACGACATGCAGATCGGCACCGACGATCTCGTCTTCGATCCGTTCGAACAGTTCGCCGGACGCCTGCCCGAGGCGCACACGGCGGCCGCCGCGCCGTCAGTGTTCAGCCCACAAACCGCCCCGGCCACGTCACCCCAGACCTCCCTCACCGATCTCTCACGACCGTTCCACGACTGCGTCCGCGAAGTCGAGCTCACCCTCCTCCGCCGCGCGCTCGACGAATCCAAGTACAACCAGCGCAGGGCCGCCGAACTCCTCTGCCTCACCTACCACCAGTTCCGCGGCCTCTACCGCAAGTACCAGGACGATGTTGCCGGTTGACAACCCGGTCCGCGCGCCCTGAGAATCCGATGGGCGCTCCGCAGTAGATGTGGTGAGAACGCGAGGATCTGCCGCGTGACCGAGCCTGCGAATCCAGAACCGTCGAGCCACCCCAAGCGCGCACCACTCGCGTTTCGCGTCGGCGTCGTCGGTCACCGGCCGAACCGGCTCCAGCACACCAACCTCGATGAACTGCGCGAAGTCCTCGGCGTTGTCCTCGACGCTGTCAAGAGCGCTGCAATTTCCGCGGGCACTGTTTCGTCCGAGTACTTTTCAAATGCCGAGCCGGCCCTGCGCGCGCTCTCGCCGCTCGCCGAGGGCACCGACCGTATCTTCGCCGAAGTCGCCTTTGATCGCGGATTCGATCTCTGTTGTGTCACGCCGTTTCTGCGACAGGAGTACGAACGCGACTTCGTCGCACCGGATGCCTTGGAGGAAGGCTCCCTCGATCGCTTCCAGACCATTCTCAATCGCGCAAAAACCAAATTGCGCCTGACGCTCTTCGAGCTGGTCGGAAACCGCACTCCCGCCGACCTCTCGTACGGCGCTGCGGGCCGGGTCGTACTCAATCAATCCGACCTCCTCGTCGTCGTCTGGGACGGCCGCCGCGAGGGAAAACGCGGAGGCACGGAACAAACCCTCGATGAGGCGCTCCGCGCCGGCGTCCCCATCGTCTGGATCGACGCCCACGAGCCCCGCCGATGGCAGTTGCTCGTACCAGGCAACCCGGTTCCCGGCTCTCCGGCCGGAGAACGCGCCGCTCCGTTCGAACAGGGAAAACCGGAACGCATTTCAGAGCTGGTCTCGGAACTCATTCTCCCTCCAGGTGCGACCCGTCCCGCGAACGCCCATGCCCGGCGCGAGGATCGTCCAGCGTCCGACCCGGCAGAACTGCGCGATCTCGAAACTTTCTACGGCGAATGGAAGCCGGACTGGTCGTTCGCGCAGGTCTGGCACGTGTTCGAACGAATCTTCGGGCGACACAGGCTTCCGGAACCGCGCTTCCGGATTCAGCCGTTCGAGGAAGCCGTGCTGGATAAATGGCCGAAGCAGTCCCCGGAAGGCGAATCCCCCGCCATCGGCGAGTCCGTCAATCTGCTTCGTCCATATTACGCATGGCTGGACAAGCTCTCCGTCCTCTACGCCGATCGGTATCGAAGCACCTTCATTGTGAGTTTCTTGGCCGCCGCGCTCGCGGTCATGCTCGCGCTGCTTCCCATCGCGTTCGCGTTCCAATCGCACGGCGTCGAGGAAGCGATCACCATCAGCCTCGAACTCGTCGCGATCCTCACCATCGTCGTGCTCGTCACTGTCGCGCGCCGGCGCCGCTGGCACGAACGCTGGCTCGACTACCGCCTGGGCGCGGAACTCGTCCGCCACCTCCGCATCGTCGCGCCACTCGCCGGCGGCCGCCCCTTCCCCCAGGCCCCCGCGCACTGGGGGCCCGACGGCCAAATCGGCGCCACGTGGATGGCGTGGTACGTCCGCGCCGTCGAACGCGAACTCGGACTGCCCAACACCGTCGTCGACAAGCAGTACCTCCTGTCCAGCCTGCGCCACCTCAAGGAGTACCTCTCCGGCGTCAATGGACAACTCGACTACCATCAGAAGAACACCATTCGCGCCCACCGCATCGAGCGCGCCCTCCACCGGTTCGGCCTAGCAACGCTCGCCGGGACACTTGTGGCGGGGACGCTTCACCTCATGCCTGCGCTCGGATTCGACTTCGAACTGCTCCACGGGTTAAGGCCCGCCTTCCTCGTCTTCCTCTGCGGCTTCCTGCCCGCCGCCGGCGCGGCCGCCGCCGGCATCGCCAATCAAGGCGAATTTCGCCGGGTACAGAAGCGCTCGCACGCCATGGCGCAGCGCATCAACAACCTCGATGCGGACATCGACAAGCTGATCAAGAAGATCTCGGCCGATGCCGATCCCCATGGCGCGGCGCTCTATCTCGAAACCGTCGAACTCGCCCGCGAATCCGCGCGAGTCCTCGTCAATGAAGTCCTCGACTGGCGCGTCGTCTTCCTCGATCAGCCGCCCAAGTACGGGTCATAGCCCCGAAGCAAGGTCAACGCGCGCGACTACTTGAACACTGTCTTCAACAAGTCCGTCGCCCGCGCCGCCGGATCCTTCCGTATTCGCTTCTCCTCTTCACCGAGCATGTAGAACAGCCCGTCCAACGCCTTGCTCACCGTGTACTTCTCCACGCTGTCCTCGCCAATCCCGCTCGCGAACGGAAGATCCGCCACGCGCCCTGTCACCTCGCGGTATTTCGCCGTGACCTCGTACTTCTCCATCGTCGTCTTCACGTGCGGCAGGAACAACTCGGTCAACTGCTCTCGCGTGTGTTCGTGGAGATAGTCCGTCGCGGCTGTGTCGCTGCCCTTCAGAATCCCGCGCGCGTCTTCGATCGTCATCTGCGCGATCGCGTTCACAAAAATCTCCTTCGCCACCGGTGCCGCCTCTTCTGCCGCGCGGTTCATGCTCAACACGAACTCGTCAATCTGCGGGCCATAGCCCGCTGCGCGCAGTGGACGCTCGAATCGCTCGATTGCCTTCGGCGGTCGGATCCGGATCTTGTCGTTTTTGAGGTAGCCATCGCTCTTGCCCACCTGCGTCACCGTACGATCGATCCCCACGGTCAACACCTCCCTCAATCCATCCGCAATCTTTCCTTCGGTCAGTTCAGACGACCGCCCAATCCCCAACCGCTTGAGGAACCCGCCTTCCTGGGCCGCCGCGGCGCTCCCCACCATCAACAACACACCCAGAAGTACTCGCGCGACGCGTACACTCTCCATCACGAAGCCTCCTCAACGACCGTCCGAGACCTGCTCCTCACGATTATCGTTCCGCGACACGGAAAACGCCACGTAGCGCACTGCCGCGTTGATCCCCGAGTTCGATTTCGCTGACATGTCCGCCTGGTTCGTTGGAATCTCTCACTTTTGCTTTTACGCGTACTTCGCTATAGTTGCGGCGTTTGCGTACATGGACGCGCCTCGATCACGGCGCAGAGGAGATTGCGTGGCCGTCGCCGTCAAGCGCTCGACCCCGCCAGGACCCGGCAAGCGCGGCGCCTGGAAAAACATCGGCCGCTTCCTCAACCACCGCGCCGAGTTCCTGCGCGAGATGTGGGAACAGTACGGCGATTTCTGCCATTTCCAGATGGGCCCGGCGAAAATCTACCTCGTCAGCGACCCGGAACTCGTCAAGGAAATCCTCCTCAACCACGACCGGTTCCCGAAGACCAACTCGACCGAATTCCTCCGGCCCGTCCTCGGCAACGGCCTGCTCGTCAGCGGCGGCGACTACCACGCGCGCCAGCGCCGCCTGCTCCAGCCCGCGTTCAACCCCAAGCGCGTTGCGTCCTACGGCCCCGTCTTCACCGAGATCGCAAAGGAAACGTCGAACGCCTGGCACAACGGCGACGTCGTCGACATCCACAGCGAGATGATGAAAATCTCCGTGGACGGCACGGCCAAGCCGCTCTTTGGCAAGGTCGCGCCCGACATGAAGCGCCGCATCGAGCACGCTTTCGAAATTCTCTTCCCCATCGTGGACAAAATGGCGAAACCGTCCGGCAAACTCGCCATCATGATGCCCACGCTCGGCAATTACCGATTCTACCGCGCGCGCGCCGGACTCAATGAGATTATTTACGAATTGATCGAAGACGCGAAGGACGAAGGCGAACGCAGCGACTTGCTCTCCATGCTCGTCCGGTCGCAGGATTCCGAAGGCGATGGCGGAAGCATGTCGCCGCGCGAGTTGCGCGACGAACTGATGACGTTGCTCATGGCCGGCCTCGAAGCCACCGCGCTCGTCCTCACCTGGACGTGGTATCTGCTCGCACAGAACCCGAACGAGTTGGCGAAACTCCAGGCGGAACTCGACTCCGTCCTCGGCGGCCGCGTACCGACAATGGACGACTTGCCCAAACTCGAGTATCTCCGCCGTGTCGTCGCCGAATCGATGCGCATCTACTCGCCGTCGTACATCGTCGATCGCATGCCCACCGAGGACTGGCCCGTGTACGGCTACGTCGTGCCCAAGGGCAGCTACGTCTTCACCTCGCAGTACATCATGCACCGCCACCCGAAGTACTTCCCCGACCCCATGCGCTTCGACCCCGATCGCTGGTCGCCCGAGGAAACCGCCAGGCGCCCGCGTTACTGCTACTTCCCCTTCGGCGGCGGCGAGCGCGTCTGCATCGGCGAGTTTTTCGCCCGCGCCGAGATCGGCCTCGTCCTCGCCACGCTCCTTCAGCGCTGGACGCCCGAACTCGTCCCCGGCCAGACCATCGGCACCGCCCCCGTCATCACCGTCCGGCCCGACCGCCCCATCCTCATCCGCCTGCAAGCCCGCTGACTCACGTCAACCCAAGAATCCAGGCGGGCGACAACCTCAATCCCCGCGGGTCCTCTCCTTCTGTCATCCTGAGCAAAGCGAAGGATCTCGTCCAACCCGCGATCCGACCCCGCGAGATCCCCGTCATTGCGAGGACCGACCTCTGCGACGAAGCAATCTCGCTTGCCGCTTCACAACCCCATCAACCGCGCCGCATTCTCATACAACCACTTCCGCTTGACCCCATCCGGAATCGCCAACGCGGCGAACTCCCCCACCAACTCCGCAGGCGACCGCCCGATCAAAAACGCCCCGGTGCCATAGAGAATCTTGTCTTGGATCGTCGTCGTACCGTACCGAAGCAGCGCGTCCCACCCCGCGCCCGGCGCCGTGAAGTACCGCGGACGGTGCGCCGCCAACTCGAGATACACGTTCGGATGCTTCCACGCGATCAGGCACGCCTCCAGCACCCACGGATACCCCGCGTGCGACAAGATCAGTTTCAACTCCGGAAACGCGCACGCCACCTCGTCGAAATGCCGCGGATGCCCCAGGTCGCTCGGCCGGTTCCGCGTCCAGTTCGCCGACGCGTGCATGCTGCACGGCACGCCCAACTCGACGCACTTCGCATAGAACGGCCAGTACGCCCGATCGTTCGCCGGACGGCCAATCATGAACGGCCGCAGACTCAGCCCGCGGAACCCGCGCTCCGTGATCCACCGCTCCACGTCGCGCACCGCGTCCATCCCGCGAAAAATATCCGCCCCGCAAAACGGAATGAACCGGTCCGGGTGCCGCGCCGCGATTGCGGCCACCGAATCATTGGATACAAACGTCGACTCCGCCGAGCTCGCCTCGTCGAACCCAGTGATTAGCGCCTTCGAAATCCCCGCCGCGTCCAGGCTCGCCAGAATCGCCGCATCGTCCATCGTCAGCGCCCGCGCAAACGCCGCGAAATCCGCCTTCGAAAACTCCTTCTTCTGAAAAATCGAGAAATAACTCAGCGTGTCCGGCGGAAAATGCTCCGCCATATGCCCCATGATCTCCAGAGAAGGCACCACCGGAGCCCACATGTCGATGATCGGTTGATTCATACCCAGTTCCAGGATTCGCTCCGGCATTCTAGCGACCACCCATCCGCGTTACGAACCGCCTGTCAATTCTTGACTTATGGACGCCCCGCCATTACCATTCCGCCGCTTCACGTGTGCGCATCCCGCCGGTACCTACAGGCATTCGTGCACATTCGTGTTCATTCGTGGCCAGATTCTCCGGAAACCCTCAGTCCATGCATCCCTATCGCACCCACACCTGTGGCGAACTCCGCACCAGCGACGCTGGACACACCGTCCGCCTCTCCGGCTGGGTGCACCGCAAGCGCGACCACGGCGGCGTCATCTTCATCGACCT
>CAYUZD010000117.1:8327-9618 GCA_964449475.1 uncultured Nitrospirales bacterium | reverse complement strand
TGCTGCTCCGCGGTGACGCCCGTCGCCTGCGCCACGGGGAAATACATCCCCCGGCCTTGCCAGGAATCCGTCTCCACGGCGGCGTTGCGGCGCAGTTCCGCCCGCTGCCGCGCGTCGAAGCGAATCAGCAGCGCGAGCAGCGCGATCGACACGGCCCCGGCGGCCAGCAAGCCCTTCGGCAGGTTCCTCATGCGTCGCGCCGCGCCGCCTGCATGTCCGCTACACCACCCGCGCGTGCATCGACTCGGCCTCGCGCATTGGATCGGCGTCGCCCGACAGGATAAAGTCCGCGGCCCGTTCGCCGATCATGATCGTCGGAGCATTCGGGTTGCCGCCGACGATCTTCGGCATCACCGACGCATCTGCGACGCGCAACCCGTCTACTCCGTGCACGCGAAGCTGCTGATCGACCACCGACATCGGGCCCAGTCCCATCTTGCACGTGCCCACGGGATGGTACAGCGTCTCGACGCTTTCGCGAACGTACCGCTCCAACTCCGCGTCTGATTCGACCCCGCGCGCAGGCACAATTTCGCCGCCATTGTAGTCGTTGAACGCCGCTTGCGCGAATATCGTCCGTGATGCGCGCGTGCCCGACATCAGCGCGCGAACGTCCCGCTCGCTCTCCAGGTAGTTCGGATCGAGCAGCGGCGCCGCGAACGGATCGTTCGACTTGAGCCGCAGCGTTCCCCGGCTCTTCGGCTGCACCAACGCCGCCGCGCAACTGCACGCGACGCGCTTCTCGCCCGTCAGCCCGTGTCGATAAAAGTACGCTGGCGCGAAATGCAACTGGATGTCCGGCCGGTCCAGCGCCGCGTCCGTGCGCAGGAACACGCCCGCCTCCGCGATATTGCTCGTCAGCGGTCCGGCACCGAACACCGCATACTTCACGAAATTCCACGCGGTTTCCGCCGTATCCAGCGTCACGGTCCGCTTGCACTCGACAATCGCCGGCGATTGCGGGTGATCGTGCAGGTTTGCGCCCACGCCCGCCAGGTCGTGTCGGCATTCGATCCCGGTTTCCCGCAAGTGGTCCGCGGGTCCGATCCCCGACAGCATCAGCAACTGCGGCGAATGGATCGCGCCGAGGCACAGAACGATCTCGCGCTCGGCATATGCCACTTCCCGGCGGCCGTTGCGCACATACGCGACGCCCGTGGCGCGCCGGCCGTCAAACAGAATCTCCGTCGCGCGCGCCCCCGTCTCGACGACGAGGTTCTTCCGCCCCAACGCCGGCTGAAGGTACGCGCGCGCCGCGCTGCACCGCCGCCCGCCCTCCTGCGTCACCTGA
>CAYUZD010000117.1:4993-8227 GCA_964449475.1 uncultured Nitrospirales bacterium | reverse complement strand
CCCAATCGTCGTAGTCCCGGCGGTTCCCGCGCATGTAGATCATCGCGTTGGTCGAGCTGCACCCGCCCACGACCCGGCCCCGCGGCCAGTACATCCGCCGCCCCGCCGCATGCCGCTGCGGCACGGTCTCGAGGTCCCAGTCGAGTTCGCTCTTGAACAGGTTCGGGAACGCCGCGGGCACGTGGATCCGCGGGTCGGTGTCGCGCGGGCCCGCCTCCAGCAGCAGCACGTCGATCGACGGGTCTTCGGAGAGCCGCGCCGCGACCACGCACCCGGCCGATCCCGCGCCCACCACGATGTATTCGGGCATGCCGCCGCCTTCCGCGTCCGCGCGACGCCCCTACAACGACCCCTTCTCGATCACCTGCGCCGCGCGATGCGCCAGCATCGCCACGCCTTGGTTCATCCCTGCGAACCGCTCGTCCTTCGTGAACCCGTGGTGGTACCGGTAATAGATCTGCTGGAGCACGACGGCCAGCTTCGCGATCGCGAACGCGTAGTACCAGTGCATGTCCGACACGTCGCGGCCCGATTTCTCCGCGTACGCCTCGGCGAATTCCTTCCGCGTGATCGCGCCGGGCATCCGCGTCAGGAACGAACTCGAACTCCCCATCTCCATCGGCTCGTCCGGGTTCATCCAGTACCCCAGCGTCACGCCGAGATCGAACAGCGGGTCGCCGATCGTGGACATCTCCCAATCGAGCACGCCAATCACCCGCGACAGGTCGGCCGGGTCGAGGATCACGTTGTCGAACTTGTAGTCGTTGTGAATCAGCACCGCGTCCACGTCCGCCGGCATGTGTTCCCGGCACCAGGCGAACGCCTGGTCGAGCACGGGCAGCTCCTCCGTCTTCGCGTCCGCGAACCGCCGGATCCACCCCTCCACCTGCCGTTGCACGAACGACCCGTCCTTCTTCTGCAGCACGTCCAGCCCGATCGCGCGCCAGTCCACCGCGTGCAGCGTCGCGAGGTTCTTCGCGAGCCCGCGGCAGATCCGCCGCACGTCCTCCGGCGTCGCGCTGAATCCCTCCGGCTTTTGTTGCCGCAGGATCACGCCCTGAATGCGTTCCATCGCGTAAAACTTCGCGCCGATGACGGATTCGTCCTCGCAAAACACCAGCGCCTTCGGCGCCGGAGAATACACCGGGTGCAGCCGCGACAGAATCGCGTACTCCCGGCCCATGTCGTGCGCCGATTTCACCTTCGTGCCGAACGGCGGCCGCCGCAGCACGATTTCCCGCCCGTCCAGCCGCACGAGATACGTCAGGTTCGAGTGCCCGCCCGGAAACTGCTCGACCGAAATTCCGCCGCCCGCGATCCCCAGCGCGCCGCGCAGATAGGGTTCAAGCCGCGCAACGTCGAGCTCTTCCCCTTTGCGAATCGCCGCCGTGCTATCGGCGAGTTTGGTCATACTGTCCTCCGCGCGGGACATGCGCGCCCGCAGCCGCGCCTACCATAACAAATGCCGCGAATCATCCCCCACCCGGCCGCGGCTTCGCGCGATCGGACTCCGCCCGGAGGATTGTCTGCATCCGGCCCTTGAGCACTCGCGCCACGTCCTGCTGGTTCCGTCCGAACAACCCGTGGTCGCGCAACAGTCGCAGCGCCGTCTGACACCGGTCCATCGCGTCCGCCAGCAGTCCCTCTTTCTCCGCTTGCCGCGCCATCTCATACAACTCGGCGAACCGCCGGTACTCCGGGTTCTCCTCGTCGATATCGTCCCCGAGCGATGCGTGGCCGTTCTCCCGCCGCTTCAGCATCGACGACAGCGCCAGCTTCGTG
The DNA here is from genome assembly GCA_964449475.1 of uncultured Nitrospirales bacterium. GTDB lineage: Bacteria > Hydrogenedentota > Hydrogenedentia > Hydrogenedentales > VFKU01. The sequence goes on along the minus strand of CAYUZD010000117.1, from coordinate 6,445 downwards.
CAGAACAGCACCTCCGCCTCGCCGTCCTCCCTCCGGAACGGAATCAGCTTGTGCCGGCATTCCGCGTGGAACACGCCGTCGTCGATCGCCTCCACCAGCGCCGGAAAGTATTCGCTCCGCCCGCCCACGCTCACCACCGCCCCAATCCAGTCCGAACACACGCTCCCGCCGTCTTCCGGGCCCGTGATCACCATCAGGTCGCTCGGCGTTGTACGAAATTGTTCAAGCAATTCGGGCCAACGGGAAACCGGCATCGTCGCCGGGTGTCGCGCGCGTTTTGTCCGCCAGAATCGCATGCCGTGGGTGTACCTGATTCACCGCTGCTAAACGTTTGCCCAGCCGCAAAGGATACTCCGCGCCCTCGAAACGTGTCCACGATGCGATTTCTCTGGCCGCCGTCTCCGCGCTGTGGTAGACTCGCTCCGCTTACGACGGGAGTGTCTTCATGCGTGCGCAAGAAGTGGCGGCGGGGATGTTGCACGACGATCGGGGCACGGAACTCGTCGAGTATGCGGTCATGGTCGCTCTCGTCGTCGGTGGCACCATCATCGCCTTGGGCACGCTTCTCGCCGCACTCATCGGTCGTAATCAGGAACTGATCAACGTCATCTTCGGTAGCTGATCATTCCGACCGATTGAGTAGTAGCGTTTCCCCAATCTTCAATTGAACGATCGCGTGTTCGGCGTATCCCTCGTCCAGCGCCGCACGACGGAACCGCACCGGCGGTTCAAACGGATCTTCGTCGCTCAGGACAATCGTCCCCCAATGCATCCCCATCGCGCGCCGCGCGCGCACCGCCCGCAGTATTTCAACCGCTTCCTCCGGCGTCGCGTGCGACGCCTTCATCACCGTCCGCGGCTCGTACGCGCCAATCCCCGCCAGCCCCAGATCGAATCCGCCCACGCGCGCACCAATCTCGCCGAACACCGGTCCAAATCCGGTGTCACCGGACAAATACAACCGGAATTCCGGGGAACTCAGCGCATAGCCACACCACAGCGACCGGCACTCGTCGCGCAAGCCGCGCTTGGACCAGTGAATTGCCGGCAACGACATCACTTCGAGATCGCCGAACCGGGCCGCGTCGTACCAGTCCATCTCGCGCACGCTGCGATATCCCGCGCCCGCGAAAAACCCGCCCAGCCCCAGCGGCACGATCGCGTCGGTCCGGTCTTTCCGCGCCAGCCGCGAAATCGTGCCCGCGTCCAGGTGGTCATAATGGTTGTGCGTGATCAGCAGTGTGTCGATCGCCGGTAACTGGTGCACCGTCAGCCCCGGCGGCGCGAACCGCTTCGGCCCGAACGGCCCCGGACCCGCGATCGGACCCAGAAACGGATCGATCAACACCGTCCGTCCGCCGAGCCGGATCAGAAACGCCGCATGCCCGAGCCACAACAACCGCTCCGCGTCCCCCGCGCCGTCCCACGCAGCCCGCGCCGCGTCCTGCGGCA
>CAYUZD010000117.1:0-4893 GCA_964449475.1 uncultured Nitrospirales bacterium | reverse complement strand
CCAGCCGCACCAGCGGCATCAGCCACTCGAACACCCGCATCTGTCCCGGCGACAGCGTCTTTCTGCGCAATACCTTGCCCGACACGCGCCACCCCAGCGCCCCCATGCGGTTAAACCCCCAGCACGATTTCACGTTCAGCCCCGCCGCGCGCATCGCCTCACACAGCGTCTCTTCCGTGTATCGCCGGCAATGCCCCAGCGTCTCGTCCACACCGGAGAACAGCTTCGGATCGTTGGGTACCAGCACCACCAGTTTCCCGCCCGGCTTCAGCGTAGACGCCAGGTTCCTCAGCGCGCCGACGTCGTCCTCGATGTGTTCGATCACGTTGCTGCAGAACGCGCCGTCGAACAGCCCGCCCTCCGCCGCGCGCCGCAGGTCGGTCTCCTTCGTGATGTCCGCCTGCAGCACCGTAAGGTTCGACAGGTTCCCGTACTGTTTGCGCATGCGGTCGATGTAAAACGGATCGATGTCGATCGACACCAGCCGCTTCTTCGACAACACATGCTGCGTCAGGTTGCCGATGCCGCACCCCGCCTCGAGTACTTCCGCGCCAAGATGCGGCTCGAACTGGCTGAACATCCAACGGTTGAACCGCGGCGCCTTCTGCACCGCCTGCAAGATCAGAAACCCGTCGTGCTTGCAGTAATGCGGATCGAAAAACCGGTACCGGATCAGCGCCAGAAGCGCGCGCACGGCGTCACGCGCGACGATCTTCTTGCCTTCGGCGTATGTCCGGCCGCTGTACGAAATCGGCACCTCGTAGATCCGCGCGCCCCATCGCGCCAGCTTCACCGCCAGTTCCGGCTCGATGTCGAATCCCCCGCTGCGCAAGTTCAGGTCCCTCAGAATGTCCGCCCGCACCAGCTTGTAGCACGTCTCCATGTCCGTCAGGTTCAGCCCCGTGAGCAGGTCCGTGCATAGCGTCAATATCTTGTTCGCGAATGTGTGCCAGAAGTACAGCGCCCGCCGGTATTCGCCCATCGCGAACCGCGAACCGAACACCGCGTCCGCAATCCCCAGTTGCGCCGGCTTCAGCAGCGCCGCGTATTCGCCGGGATCGTATTCCAGGTCCGCGTCCTGGATGATCGCCCAGTCCCCCGTCATCCGCTCGATCGCCGTGCGAATCGCCGCGCCTTTGCCCCGGTTCCCGTCGTGGTACACCACCACGATCTCCGGGTGCGCCGCCGCAAACGCCCGCAGCCGCTCCCGGCTGCCGTCCGTGGACCCGTCGTCCACCACGACGACCTCGATCGCGCACGGCACCTCCGCCTCCAGCACCCGCGTCAACAGCGCCTCGAGCGTACGCGCCTCGTTGTACACCGGAATCAACACGGACAGTTTTTGGACCGTGTTCGGCATGGATTTCGTGCGCTTCGTTTTGGCCACAGGTCGCTTCCAGATCCGGCGGACCGTGGAGTATACCGAATGGCGCGCGGTTGTGCCGTCCGTTCGTCCCGTGGATACTGGCGCGCACTGTACTTCCTCGCACCGGAGACACTCGCATGCTGGCGATATTTCGCGTCCTCGTCGTTCTCGCGCTAACCGTGGCTGCCGTCGCCGAAGACCGCCCGCCGAATTTCATCGTCGTCCTCACCGACGACCTCGGCATCGGCGACATCGGCCCCTACGGCAACACGCTCATCAACACGCCCCACCTCGATCGCATGGCGGCCGAAGGCGCGCTGCTCACCAACTTCTACGCCTCCGCAAACGTCTGCACGCCTTCCCGCGGCGGTCTGCTCACCGGCCGCTATCCCGCGCGGCTCGGTCTCGCGCTAAACGATGTCGCCCGCGCCACGAACAAGATCGGTCTCGGAGGCTCCGAAATCACCATCGCCGCCGCGCTCAAGTCGCGCGGATACGCCACCGCCTGCATCGGCAAGTGGCACCTCGGCCAGCAGCCCGACCAGTGGGTCACCGCGCACGGCTTCGACTATTTCTACGGCCTCGCCTACAGCAACGACATGCTCCCGCTCGCCCTCTACCGCGGCGCACAGCCCGTCGAGGACCCCGTCGACCAGACCACGCTCACCGAGCGCTACACGTCCGAAGCGATCGCGTTCATGGAACGCAGCCAGCAGCAACCCTTCTTCGTCTATCTCGCGCACTCCATGCCGCACGTCCCGCTCTTCGTCTCGAAACGCTTCGAAGGCAAATCGAACGCCGGTCTCTACGGTGACGTCATCGAGACGCTCGACTGGAGCATGGGCGAACTCTTCGTCGCGCTCGAACGGCTCGGCCTCGACAAAAACACGCTCGTTCTCTTCACGAGCGACAACGGCCCCTGGTGGGAAGGCAGCGCCGGCGCCTACCGCGACCGCAAGGGATCCTCGTGGGACGGCGGCATGCGCGTGCCGCTCCTCGCGCGCTGGCCCGGCCGCATCGCCCCCGGCACACGGTCAGACGCGATCGCGATGAACATCGACTTCTTCCCCACGCTCGCCCAGCTTGCGGGTGCCGCCCTCCCCGCCGACCGCCCCATCGATGGTCGCGATATCTGGCCCCTGCTCCAGGGCGGAAACACTTCGCCGCACGAATTCCTCTTTCTCTTCGACGGCCCCGCTATCGCCGGCGTCCGCTCGCAACAATGGAAACTCGTCGTGCAGTCCTGGTACCGCAGCATCAACGCGAACATCGGCCGCCCCGAGTATTACTACCACCCGGGCCTCCTCTTCGACATGCAGAACCACCCCGAAGAGATCTACAGCCTCACGCGCGAACACCCCGAAGTTGCCGCTCAACACGCCGCCTGGCTCGAACAAGGCCGCACCGACCTCGAAGTCAGGAACTAAAGAGCAGCCACGGATTTAACGGATCGGACGGATAGAACGGATCGATTAGCGGTCGAGGAATAGCCGCTTGAACTCGGGCTTAGGCCCAAAGTTCAGTACGAGGGCAACGTGAAGACCCGTTGCCTTCAAGTAGTTCAGAGCCTGGGCCAGATGAACTTCTTCGATTGCCTTCGACGACTTCAATTCAAGAATGACCTTCTGTTCGACGAGGAGGTCTGCCCTGAACTCTCCGACGACTTCGCCCCTGAACCGAACGGTTATCGCTTCCTGCTTACTGACCGCCAATCCTTCCTGGCGGAGTGCAAGATTCAACGCGTTCTCGTAGACCGACTCAAGGAACCCAAAGCCGAGTTCGTTGTACACATCATAAGAGCACTTCAATATCCGGCTCGAGAGTTCCTTATGCTCTAAAGTCGACCACGCATTGTCCATGAGCCTGATCCGCCGAATCCGTCCAATCCGTAAAATCCGTGGCCGCCCTTGACCTTACGGCAGTTTCGGAAACCGCCCGAAATCCGGCTTCCGCTTCTCGTTGTACGCGTTCCGCCCCTCCTGCCCTTCCTCGCTCATGTAAAACAACCGCGTCGCATGCCCGGCCAACTGTTGCAGGCCCGCCGCGCCGTCCTCGTCCGCGTTCATCGCCGCCTTGATGCACGCCAGCGCAATCGGCGAATTCGCCAGCATCTCGCGGCACCACTGCACCGTCTCCTGCTCGAGCCTCGCCAGCGGCACCACCGTGTTCACCAGCCCCATGTCCAGCGCCGCCTGCGCGTCGTATTGCCGGCACAAAAACCAGATCTCCCGCGCCTTCTTCTGACCCACGCACCGCGCCATGTGCGCCGAGCCGTACCCCGCGTCGAAACTCCCCACGCGCGGGCCCGTCTGACCGAACCGCGCGTTGTCTGCCGCGATCGTCAGGTCGCACACGAGATGCAGCACGTGTCCGCCGCCGATCGCGTACCCCGCCACCATCGCGATCACGGGCTTCGGACACGCCCGGATCTCCCGCTGCAAGTCCAGCACGTTCAGCCGCGGCGGCGCGCCCTCGTGCTTGTATCCCGCGTCCCCGCGCACGCCCTGGTCGCCGCCGCAACAAAACGCGTCCGGCCCTTCACCCGTCAGGATCGCCACGCCGATCCCCGTGTCCATCCGCGCCTCGTCCAGCGCGTCGCGCATCTCGTCCACCGTCAACGGCGTGAACGCGTTCCGCCGGTGCGGCCGGTTGATCGTAATCTTCGCGATCCCCTCCGCCTTGTGATACCGGATTTCCTTGTACTGTTGGCCGAAATCGGCCCACTGAATTGCCGCCATGACACACCTCCCCATCCAAAGCCGGGCATTAAATCACAGGAACATACGACGCGGCCAAGCCTCGCTTGGCCGTGTGGGTCACTCCGTCCCGCCGTCCAGCGACACCTGGTGGTACGCGTAGTACCCCAATAGGTTGCCTTGGAATCCCTTGACGTTTTTCTGCACCAGGATCGTCCGCGTGTAGTGGTAGATCGGCAGGATCGGCACCTCGTCCATCAGGATCGCTTCCGCCTGCTGGTACAGCGCATGCCTCCTTGCGATGTCGTTTTGCTTTGTCGCCTCCTCCACCAGCCGGTCGTACTCCGGGTTACCCCACCCCGTCCGGTTGTTGCCGTTCCCCGTCGTGAAGCATTCGAGGAAATTCATCGCGTCCACCACGTCGCCGATCCACCCCGCGCGCGCCAGGTCGAACGCCATCTGCTCGTTCGACGTCGAGCTCAGGTACACCTTCCATTCCTGGTTCGTCAGCGTGACGTTGATCCCCAGCGTCGTCTTCCACATCTGCTGCACCGCCTCGGCAATCGTCTGATGCCGCTCCAGCGTGTTGTACAGAATGTCGATCGTCGGGAAGCCGCGGCCATCGGGATACCCCGCCTCCGCCAGCAACTGCTTCGCCCGGTTCGGGTCAAACGGGATTTTCGCCTGCGCCGTGTAGCCCCCGGTGTCGGGCGGCGTCAGGAAATACGCCGGAATCTCGCCCGCTTTCATGATTTTCGTGCAGATCGTCTCGCGATCGATCGACATCGCCAGCGCCTGCCGCACGCGCTTGTCCTTGAACGCCTCGCGGTT
>CAYUZD010000116.1:7798-9720 GCA_964449475.1 uncultured Nitrospirales bacterium | reverse complement strand
GACGACGTGCTGCTGACGATCACGAAGGAAGTGGTGGTGCGCGGCAGTCAGTCTCTTGGCTGGCTGGGGTTCGGCGGCGCGGCGGGGCTGGATACGGCCACGCAGGCGGCGATCGATGCGATCGAGCCGCTGATTCGCCGCGACGAGGGCAGCGTGGAGGTATCGACGTTGACGCACGGGCCGACGGAAGGCGTATTGGTGAATTACAACTACGAAGTGCGGCTGCCGCGCGGCAGCGGTATCGCGGTGAGCAATGGGAGCGGGCCGGTGAGCGTGAGCGGTATTGAGGGCGGCGTCGATGTCTTGACCGGGAACGGCGACATTCGGTGCGACGCGGTGTCGGGCGAGGTGCTGGCGCGCGCGGAGAACGGCGCGATGAACTTCAGCGGCGTGTCGGGTCCGATCAACGCGCGCACGGCGAACGGCGCGATATTAGTGGACAACCGGACCGCGGCGACGCTGCATCCCGTCATTTGCCGCACGGACAACGGGCCGATCCGGCTGCGCGCGCCGCAGGACGGTGCGTACGCGGTGAACGCGACGACGCTGAACGGGCGGGTCGACGCGCATATTGCGGACGGCGCGATCGAGGCGACACTGCACACGTTGAACGGATCGATCGTGGTCGATGGACGCTGAGATGATGGCCGGGACGATGGACACCCCGAAGAAGCGACGCGGCGGGCGCGTGTTGCGCTACATGGTGTTCGCGCCGTTCCGGATGGGGTGGTGGATGGCGTCGCGGGTCGAGAAGTCGACCGGGATCATCTTCACATTGATTCTGGGTGCGGGACTGCTCGTCGGAGGATTCTTTCTGAGTTCGACGTTGCTGGGCCTGATCCTCGGCGTGCCGATGATTGTTGCGGGCGCATTTCTGTTGCTGCGCGCGTTGTATTGACGAGAGTGCCACTCCGGTCGCGTGTCATGCCCCACGTGACCTGACTGGGCGGGCGTGCGGAAGCGCGCCCGCCCTTTTTTTTGATGGGAGAAGCGACGTCTCACCGCTTTTCGCTTGCACCGGCAATCCAGTCTCCGTGGCAGCATCCCCCTACTCACACCCACGAAACGAAAACGTAAAACACCATTGAATACAACGAACTGAGGAACCCGACATAAATCAACGCCGCAAATGCGGTTGCCAGCACGATTCGCCTTGTTCTTGTGTGAAACTCCCGCGAAAGCGCCAGCCCGATACAGATGACGATCGCCTCTAGACAGAACAAGAAAACCATGTCGAAGATCATGAGAACAAGTGTCGCCGAACCGCTCCAGTATTCCAATTGCGAATACGATGAAGGATCGAACCGGTGATCGATTACACGATCGCCATTCTCGATCGAAGCAGACACGACCATGCCATCAACGTATTTAATCGTGACGAAGTCGGGAGGACGATGCGTGAGAATGGCAGAATAGAGATCGAAGTCGCCCGTTTGTGACCACCATTCCGAGATACGCTTAGGCGGTCCGAAGGCTGCCAATAACTCGTGCACACTCTCTCGGGACATCCCTTTCGAAATCTGCGAGAACGCATAGCGAAATTCACTGCGGCGATCCTCAAGATATCGCAATCCAAGCCATGAGAGTGCGAGGTTGCACCAGAGTAGGATGAATGCTCCAACCGCGAATCCTGTTCTGGTCTTTACTTTCATAAGTTCGGCGTCTTCGCGTGAGAAGCCCTAGTACGACTTCGGCAACCCCAACACGTGTTCGCCGAGGTAGTTGAGGGCCATTTCCTGAGAGACGGGGGCGATTTTGTAGAGTCGGACTTCGCGCCAGAGGCGTTCGATGTGGTACTCGCGGGCGTAGCCCATACCGCCGTGGGTTTGGAGCGAGGCGTCGCACGCTTCGAAGGCGGCGTCGGCGGCGCGGAGCTTGGCGATGTTGGCCTCGGCGCCGCACTGACGATTCGTGTCGTAGAG
>CAYUZD010000116.1:0-7698 GCA_964449475.1 uncultured Nitrospirales bacterium | reverse complement strand
AGAAAGAGCTCGTTTGAATCGACCGCGGCGCGGCCAAGCTTGTCGATCTCGCGGATGGTGACGCCGGGGGCTTTCAGGTCGAGCAGGAACAGCGACATGCCGAGCGTCTTCTTCGGCGACGCTTCGATAGGCGACGTGCGGGCCAGGAGCAACGTGCGGTCCGAGCGCTGCAGGTTGCTCGACCAGACTTTTTTGCCAGAGATGACGTAGTGATCGCCGTCGCGGACGGCGCGCGTGGAGATGCGCGAGGTGTCGGTGCCGGCGTCGGGCTCGGTGACGCTGAAGCCGAGCGTGATCTCGCCCGACGCGATGCCGGGGAGGAGCCATTGTTTTTGTTCCTCGGTGCCGTACTTGATGACGGGCATGGGCGGGAACATGGCGAAATGGATGGGGGATGCGCCGGTGGTGCCCGCGCCGGACGAGCAGATCTCGTGGAGCACGAGGCAGGCTTCCGTAATGCCGAGACCCGCGCCGCCGTAGGCCTCGGGAATGACGACACCGAGCCAACCTGCGTCGGCCATGGCCTTGAGGAAATCTTCGGGATAGGTGGCCGTGGCGTCGCGCTCGCGCCAGTAGTCGAGGGCGAAACTGTCGGCGAGATTGCGCACCTGGGTGCGGATCATTTCGTGTTCTTCGGTCAGGACGAGGGACATGCGACGATCTCCGGGGGAGAAAATAACATAGTTGGTGGTGAAGGGTGGCGGCGGGCCGCCGCTTCTACGTCGGCGTTGGTGTAGAGTAGTCGCCGGCCGGGGGCCGCTTGAGGGGACAGTGCATGGGGACGATTGTTCGCGAGTCTGCCGCAGTGATCGAGGAAGTCGAGACGTTCATGTCGGGGTTGCGCAAGCGCAATCCGGGCGAGACGGAGTTCCACCAGGCGGTGGAAGAAGTCACGCGAACGCTGATGCCGTTCATCCTCGATAACCGGAAGTACAGGGACGCGGCGATCCTGGAGCGGCTGACCGAGCCGGACCGCGTGGTGATTTTTCGCGTGAGCTGGCAGGACGACCAGGGGAACTTCCGCGTGAACCGCGGATACCGTGTGCAAAACAACAACGCGATCGGGCCGTACAAGGGCGGGCTGCGGTTTCATCCTTCGGTCAATCTGAGCATCCTCAAGTTCCTTGCCTTCGAACAGACATTCAAGAATTCGCTGACGACGCTGCCGATGGGGGGCGGGAAGGGCGGCGCGAACTTCAACCCGAAGGGCAAGTCCGACGCGGAGGTGATGCGGTTCTGCCAGTCGTTTATGACGGAGCTGGTGCGGTACATCGGGAAGGACCTCGACGTGCCGGCGGGCGACATCGGCGTCGGAGAGCGGGAGATTGGTTTCCTATTCGGGTATTACCTGCGGATCGCGCGCGAGTTCACGGGCGCGATGACGGGGAAGGGGCTCGCGTTCGGCGGGAGCCAGATCCGTAAGGAGGCGACCGGGTTCGGCTGCGTGTACTTCGTGGAGGAGATGCTGAACCGCGTGGGGGACACCGTGCGCGGGAAGACGTGCCTCGTGTCGGGGTCGGGCAACGTCGCGCAGCACACGATCGAGAAGATCGGACACATGGGCGGGCTGGCGGTGACGGCGTCGGACTCCGACGGGTTCATCTACGATCCGAACGGGATCAAGGACGAGAAGTTGCAGTTCCTGATGAAGCTGAAGAACGTCGATCGCGGGCGGATTCGCGAGTACTCGGACAAATATCGATGCGAATACCACGAGGGCGGGCGGCCGTGGACGGTTCCGGCGCAGATTGCGTTTCCGTGCGCGACGCAGAACGAGATAACGGAGGACGACGCGCACTTGCTGTTGAAGAACGGCCTGATGTGCGTGGGCGAGGGCGCGAACATGCCTTCCGAGGTGCCGGCGATCGACGCGTTTCTGGATGCGAAGATCCTGTTCGCGCCGAGCAAGGCGGCGAACGCGGGCGGCGTGGCGGTGTCGGGCCTGGAACAGACGCAAAATGCGCAACGTCTGAGCTGGACGCGCGGCGAAGTCGATACGAAACTGCAGGCGATCATGCGCGACATACACGCGCAATGCGTGAAATACGGCGAGGACGGCGACGCGTGGGTGAACTACCTGCGCGGGGCGAACGTGGCGGGGTTCGTGCGCGTGGCGGACGCGATGCTGGCGTATGGGGTCGTTTGACGTTACTCCGGTAGGCCGATTCGTCGCAACAGATCCTTGTACCGGGGATCGGCGCGCAGGGCATCGAGCGGTTCCGAGTTCTTGATCTGGATGAGGAAGAAATCCCGGCCTTCGAACGCGCGTTCCAGCCACACGAAGGCCTCGTCAATCTCACCGAGCGCTGCGTACACGGTCGCCACGCGCAATGGACGTAGGGCGTCTCCGCTGTCGGATTTCAGCGCTTCGTCCAGAACCGCGCGCGCCTCATCGGGCCTGTTCATTCGCGCAAGCACTTGAGCCTTCATTGTGGCTTCGTACCCGGCCGACGCATCGGTCACGCGCTCCATCAACTGCAAGGCATCCTCATATCGGCCGAGCCGAGCATAAACATCCACCATGCCGCCCACTACGCGCCAGTTGGTGCCATAGGTTTCGAGCAGCGGCAACCCGACCCTGAGTGACTCGTCGGCCGCCCCGGACCGCGCCAGGGCCTGGGCGAGCCAGATGCCGATGATCGGCGATGCCGGATCCAGTTCCCGGGCTTTCCGGAAATGCGTGATTGCCTCCTCAGTTCTTCCCTGCGCATGACGCATCACACCGAACCATTGATGGCCCGTGGCGTACCCAGGACTCAGCTCCAAGCTCTTCTCAAATGCGCGCTCTGCTTCCGACCAGTTCCAATCGAACGTGTTAGCGATCGCGGCTAGAGCCGCATAGGCCTCTCCGGACTGGGGGTCGAGATCGAGCGCACGCTGGACGGCGCGCTTCGCGTCCTCGATTGACGGATTACCTGGCACCCACTCGGACTGGGCCAGTATGATGATTGCGTCCGCCAGACCCACGTGCGCCAGCGCGAAATCCGGCTCTACGGCGATCGCGCGTTCGAACAGGGTTTTCGCCTGCCGTAGATCGGCCGGGGTTCGCAAGTTCCAAAATTGGCGTCCCTGTAGATAGTACCCATAGGCCTCGGGGTCAACGGTCTTTGCCGTTGCGATGCGCGCGGATTCCTGCGGCGTTACGGCGGCATTGATGCGGGCTGCAATCTCGAGCGCGAGAGTGCTCTGGAGTTGCAGGACGTTTTCGACGGAGTTGGTGAACGATCCCGACCACAAGTGCTCGTCTGTCGCGCCCCGTATGAGCTGGGCCGTGATTCGGACCTGGTTGCCGTCCTTGAGGACAGATCCTTCGACGAGGGAATCGACGCCGAGTTCCCTCGCGATCTCTGGCATCGTCCTATCGTCAACATTTTTGTATTGCATCACGGACGTGCGCGAGATGATCTTGATGTTTTTGATCTTGGCGAGTTCGGAGATGAGGGCCTCGGTCATGCCATCGGCGAAGTAATCCTCGGCGGGATCGGCGCGGAGGTTGTCGAACGGCAGCACGGCTATGGATCGAATTGGCGCGGAGGCTTCGGCCGCGGCCTTCTGCCTAACAAACCACGCCTGTTCTTCCGCGTAACCGGGGTGTTCGGGAGGCAACGGAGGATACCCTACTTGCTCGATCATGCTGTGAAATCGGTCATTCGTGCGGAACCGAATCATGTTTTGGTTATTCAACAAATCGGGCCGGTAGGGCAGGGTTCTGAACCAAAAGACCCCGAAGTCCCGCGATTCGAGGCTTCGATCCATCCATTCGAACGCGCGATCGAAATCTCCCAGAATTGCATACGCGATGGACATCCTGCTGGACGCGGCCTCACCGGCGCGGTCGCTGGCCTCTTCGAGTAGAGCTGCGGCCCGGTCTGTCTGGCCCACGCGCGCCAGCGCGTCAGATAGGGCGACGAGGGATGTCGCGCTGCGGCCGGACACGTCCACCCATCGTTCGGCGGTCGCCACGGATTTTTCAAGGTCTCCGAGAGCTGCGTAGCTGCCGACAAGGATGACATGGGCAGGAGTGAAGTCCGGTCGAGTTGCGATCAATTCTTCGAGTTTGGTGTGCCCACGCGACGGCGCTCCGGCGTAGAGAAACACCATCTGCGCGTTTCGAACAGTCCATGGATCGTCAGGGTCGAGTTCCACGGCTTTGGACGCGTGCTCGATGGCTTCCGGGCGTCGTCCCACGGCCGTGAGATACAGGGCATATGAGTTATGCGCCGTAGCCGAGTTCGGATCCGAATCCAGCACCTGGCGGAAGAGTTGTTCGGCCCGGGAGAATTCGTAATCAAAGGACCATAAGGTGCGAGCGAACCCCTCGCGGGCGAGCGAAAGATTCGGGTCAATTTCCAGCGCACGGAGATCGGCCGCCCGGGCTTTTTCAAAAGCCTCCTTGGGCGCCGCGAATCCGAATCCGGTGAGATAGCGATAGCTGTTCGCCAACCGGGCCCAGGCCTCGGCAAACGTGGGGTCCAGACGTGTCGCATCCTCGAAGTATCGAGCAGAGGTACGCAGACCGTCTCCGGATAACTGATCGAGGAAGTGAATTCCAAGCAGGTAGGCGTCGTGCGCTTCGGGACTGACGCTGCGCGCTTGCTCGATCCGCTGCCGTTCTTCGCCGGTTAATTCCGCCTGCAGAGCGTCTGCGATCGCGAGGGCGATCCTGGACTGCAACACCAGTATGCTCGCACTCGAATCCGTGTAATCGCTGGTCCACATGTGCGCATCTGTCGGCGCATGAATGAGCTGCACGATGATCTTCACTTGATCGCCATCGCGCTGAACGGAGCCCTCGATCACGCCTTCGACACCGAGCTGCTGGCCGATCTCGCGCATGGAAACTACGCGGTCCTTGAACTGCATTGCCGATGTGCGGGAAACGACCCTCAACGCCTTGATCTTCGCGAGTTCGGACGTAATCGCTTCAGTCATTCCATCGGCAAAATACTCCTGATCCGGATCGTTTGAGAGGTTGTCGAGGGGCAGCACGGCGAGTGACCGAATCGGCGCGTTGACCGGAGGCAACACCGCCTGCGGGGCGTTTTCGCGAGTCCCGCCCGCCATCAAAACGAAATAGACCAGGCTACCGGCAGCGAACAGGATAAATGCCCCGAGACCACACATCAGCGCGAGCCGCGGGCGCACTATGCTGCGTGAATGCGCACCCGCCACTGCCATGGGCTGTTTTGCGCGACGCACGAGCCGGGCCTTTTCCCCCGTGGCCGGAATGCTGAGAGGCGCAATGCCTTCGACACCCGCTTCGCCGATTTCGATTTCCTTGTCGAACCCTTTGACCGCATAGGTGCCGTGGGCCTGCCAGAGGATGGGTTTGCCGAGCGACTCGACGCCGATGCGCTGGCGGGCGCTGTCGTAGACGGCGGCGGACATGAGGACCTGGCCGGGGCGCGCGAGTCCGCTGATGCGCGAGGCCAGATCGACGGCGAGGCCCGCGATGTGCGGCGCGCCTGAGTCGTTGGTGATTTCCGTGACTTCGCCCATGTGAATGCCGATGCGCACACCGGGCAGGTCGGGTTCGTCGGCGTGCGCTTGTTGCAGGCGTAGCGCGAAGAGGACCGCGGATGACGACGTCTCGAAGGTAAGGAAGCAACCGTCGCCGGCCCAGTCAATGATGCGGCCGCCGCAGTCCGCGGCGACCGCGGTGACGCAGGCGCGATGGCGCGCGATGAGCGATTCGACGGCGTCGTCGCCGCGCTCGGATTTGAGCGCGGTCGAGTTCGCGAGGTCGGTGAAGACCAAGCTGAGAATGCGAGATCGCTTTTCGGTAGAAGCTGACATCCTGGCACCCGAACGCCGTGGACGTACCGCCTTATCTAGCATAGTCCGGCGGGGGTTCGGGCGCGAAACAGGCGACCTCGTCGAATTAGAGGCCGGGGGATGACACGGGCGGCCGACTCAAGATACGCGCACTTCGCCGATTCAGCCGGAGTTCCGGCTGGTCAGCAGCGCGAGGACGCGTTCCGCCTGGCGGAGGTGGCGCTCTTCGTGCAGGACGACGATGGAGAGGGCGTCGCGCAGGCTGTAGGCGATGAAGACGGCGACGGGGGACGTGACGATGGTCTTGTCAATGTCGATGCCGTTGAGCGCGGTGATCGCGTCAGTGAGTTTTCGTTGTTGAATGAGGAAGGTGTCGAGGACATCGGCGGGCAGCGTGCCGGTGTGGGGCTGGAAGATGCGCGGAGCGCGGGACTTGCGCGTGGTTTCGGGCCGGACGGTGTTTATCAGCGCCGCTCCCCATAGTCTTGGGAGAATCGGGAGGCGTTCCCAGAACGTGTCGCGCTTGGTGCCGTTCGCGACTGTGTCGAAGATGGGGAAGTAGGTTGTGTTCGTCGTGATGAGATGATCGAGGCACTCGGCGATGCTCCACTTGCCCTCGTGCGGGCTCCAGTTCAGTTGGACGGGGTCGAGGCTGGAGAATTCGGCGCGTGCGCGCCGTTCGATATCGGCGACTTGAGTGAGCAGACTGGCTAAGACGCTCATGGGTGGTGGCCTCGTGCGGAGTGGTGTGGGTCAGCGTAGCGCGGCAGGCGAGGGCGGTCAAGCGGGACGCTGGTGCCGCTTAATTTTGCGGCGTAGAGTCGTATCGTGTTCAGGAAGCTGGGGCTGCTTTTTTTGCCGGAGCGCCGCGCGTGGCGAGGATCTGGGAGACGATGCCGAGGATGGAGAGGGCGAGCCATGCGCCGAGCATGAGGAGCCGCTTCTCGTCGGAGCGAAGGGTCTCCCGGATGATTTCGAGGTCCTCACCGCCCTCGATGAAGAAGACGCCGGCGGAGACGAGCATCCATCCGCCGAGGACCGAGGTGGCGACGAGCATGACGGGTTTCTCGAGGATGAGGGCGATGAGTCCGCCGACGGCGCCGAGTCCCATCACGGCGAGCGGGACCCAGGTTTCGCCGGTGTTGTCGAGGATGTTGTTCGCGACGAGTGCGGCGCCGAGTAAGCCGACGAGAAACACGCCGGTGCGGTAGAGGAAGAAGAGGGCGAAGGCGCCGCAGATTCCGCCGATGGCGAAGGAGATGAGCGTGGCGATTTCGTGGCCCCTCGAGAGCCAGATGGCGAGCGCGCCGGCGACGCTGCCGGCGAGGAGGAATCCGGTGAGACCGATGACGAACCGCAGCGTGCGGTAGCCGAGGAAACAATAGAGCGTGCCGACGGCGACGACGGCGGCCATGAGCGCGTTCAACTGGCTCGGCGTGAGGTTCTGAACGTCGAAATCGAACTCGGGCACGGCCGAATCCCCCCTGGGGGAAGATTGTCGCGGGATAGCGCGGCGGAATCAAGCGAAACACCGGGGAAGTTGCGCGGCGCGGCGCGGGATTGTCATACTTTAGGCGTTCCCCGGGGTCGGCTGCGGGCCGATGCACGCCGGGGACCCAACCTAACCGCAAGTCCGCCGGAACGCCGCAGCGGAACGTCCGTCGCGCGTCGGCATCGGGCCTCGCCCCGCTGGAACGCATCATGGAGCCGCGCTCCCCCAACCCGAGCGATCGTGTTTGGCTTCGCCGCTACGCGAAACTGGTGGCGGCGGCGACGCTGTGCCTGATTTTTCTCGGCGGACAGGTGAAGAGTCACGAGGCGGGGCTGGCGGTGCCGGACTGGCCGACGACCTATGGTCAGAACATGTTCATGTATCCCGTGTCGCAATGGGTGGGCAATATTTTTCACGAACACTTCCACCGG
>CAYUZD010000115.1:0-9765 GCA_964449475.1 uncultured Nitrospirales bacterium | reverse complement strand
ACATGATGGAACTGCGCGGCATCGTGGGGCCGCACCTGGGCAGCAAGGCCCGGGAGATTCTGGTCCCCGTGGCGCGCGATCGGGACGAGGTGGCGTAGCAGTGATGGAAGAATTGTCTGCGGACCTGCAGGAACGCCGGCGGTTGCTCGGCCTGAGCCGGGAAGAGGCGTACAAGAAGTTCCGCGTGCCGCTGGCGTTCATCGCGGCGGTTGAAGAAGGCCGGTTGGATCATCTGCCGGCGCCGGTCTACGCGCGCGGGTTCCTGCGCACGTACTGCGAGGGGCTCGGCATTCCGCCCGAGCCGCGGCTGCACCGGCTGGACGAGGCGATGCACCGGCGTCTGCCGCGGTTCCGCATGCCGTTCTTCGGCGGCGACGCCCGGGGCCGGCCGAAGTGGGTCGAGGACGCGCTGATGTGGGCGGCGATTCTCGGCATCGTGGCGCTCGGCTGGCTGGCGTACAGCGCGGTGTTTAATCCGGGCGCACACCAGCAGCAGAACGGCGTGCAGGCGCAGACCATCGATCTGCGCGGGGAAGATCCGTTCGCCGCGCCGTGATTCGCGGCCCGGCCCCTGCTAAAATGGCGCGGAACGGAACCGTCCGTTCCCCAAACCAGCGCATTACTTGTCGGTTTCGCCCGGTCCCATGAATCTGCCGAACCGTTTGACGATCGTGCGGCTCGTCCTCGTGCCGGTGTTTGTCGCGCTGGTGTCCGTCGAGTCGATCCCGACCTATGTGCTCGCGTACATCGTGTTTACCGTCGCGTCGATCACGGACTACTGGGACGGGCGCATCGCGCGCGCGCGGAACCTGATCACGAACTTCGGCAAGTTGATGGATCCCTTGGCGGACAAGGTGTTGATGGCGGCGGCGTTCGTGATGATGATGCAGGTGCCGACGCTGTGGGTGCCCGGGTGGACGATCGTGGCGATCCTCGCGCGCGAGTTTTTGGTCACCGGCGCGCGGTCGATGGCGGCGTCCGGCCCCGGCCACCGGGTGATCGCCGCGAACCGCTGGGGCAAGATCAAGACCGTCGCGCAGATGACGTACATCTACACGTTCCTGTTTTTCGCGATTGTGGCCATCGCGGTGCGCCGCTGGCTGCCCGACTACGCCGAGCAATACGAACTCGCGCTCCGCTGGGCCTCGTGCGGCGGCATCGTCCTCGTCTCCGCCTATACGCTGTTCACCGGCGTGCAGTTCGCGCAGGAGAACTGGAAGGCGCTGCGGCTGGGAAGCGAACAATGAATTCGGGCGGCGCGCGCTCGTCGCTGTTGAAGGTCGACCTCGCCGCGTACGGCGACAACCTGCGCGTGTTGCAGGGGCGCGTGCCCGAGGAATGCGGGCTGATGCCGGTCGTGAAGGCGAACGCGTACGGCCTGGGCACCGTGCCGATCGCCAAGCGCGCGATCGGCGAGGGCGCGCAGATGCTCGGCGTTGCGACGGTGGCCGAAGGCATCGAGCTGCGCGAGGCGGGCGTCGACGCGCCGATCCTCGTGCTGGTCCAGGCGGGAAAACACGAATTCGAGGCGGCTATACATCACAAATTGCGGCTGTCGATCTCGGATTTGGGGTTGGCCGAGGCGCTCGGCGACGAGGCGCGCAAGGCCCGGTCGGTCGTCAACGTACATTGCGAAATTGACACGGGCATGGGCCGGCAAGGGTTTGCGCTGGAAGACGCCGTCGCGCAGTTGCGCAGTCTGACGCGCATTTCGCACGTGGACATCGAAGGTATTTATACGCACTTCACAGCGGCCGAGCACCCGGAGGACGGATTCGCCGACCAGCAGTTGCGATCGTTTCGCCAACTGATGCGCGACCTCGACGCGGCCGGTGTCCCGTACGAGATGGCGCATGCGGCGAACAGCGCGGCGATGCTGTTCCTGCCGTCGAGCGCGCTCGACCTCGCGCGGCCGGGATTGATCACGTACGGCGTGTGGCCCGGCGCGGAGCGGCCGTCGAACTGCCCGTTCCGGCCCGTGGCGGCGTGGACGACGCACGTGGCGCTCGTGCGAAGCGTCGCGGCGGGCGCGGGGATCAGTTACAGCCGCACGTACGTCACGCCGGCCCCGGCGAAGATCGCCGCAATCCCCGTCGGCTACGCGGACGGATATCCGATTGCGCTGTCGAACAAGGCGGACGTGCTCGTGCGCGGGAAGCGCTGCCCGGTGCGCGGGCGCGTGACCATGAACGAGACGCTGATCGACGTGACGGGGTTGCCGGGCGTGGCGGCGGGCGACAAGGCGACGCTCGTGGGCGTGGACGGCAACGAACAGATCACGGTCGAGGAACTCGCGTCGAAGGGCGGCATTCCCCCGCACGCGGTGCTGACGTCGATCGGGAACAGCGTCGCGCGCCAGTACACGGGCTGACGCGCCGCGATGTCGGAGCACTACTACGTCGACGGCTACAACCTGCTTCACGCGGTGCCCGACTGGAGCGCGCTGGCCGACGACGATCTCGAGGCCGCGCGGGACGCGTTGGTCGAGACCGTCAGCCGGTGGAGCGCGCGCACGGGCCATCATGTTTGCGTGTTTTTCGACGGCCAGGGCCGGTCCCACGATCGCGTCGCGGGCCACCCGGCGCGGCCGCGCGTTGACGTGGTGTTCACATCGAGCCGGTTGAGCGCGGACGCGTTGATCGAGCGTGGCGTCTACGAGGCACCCAAGCGGGACACGGTGATCGTGGTCACGTCCGACCGCGGCATCAGCGATTTCTGTCTGGGTCTGGGCGCGTTGACGATGCGCTCGGCGAATTTCGCGGAACTGTTGCGCGCGTCTCCCGTCGCGCCGCGCCCGCTGCGCGAGGACGGCTCGGCCAGCCTCGAACACCGCATCGACGCGGACGCGATCGCGCGGTTGCGCCGGCTGCGCGACGAACTCGAGGCGGACGAGCGCGGCTAGCGCGGGAATTCGTGTGATATCATCCGGGCGCAGCGCCTCGCGAGGGGAATCCACTTGGAAATCCGTTCATTCGTCACAACGCCGTTCGCCGAGAACGCCTACGTCATCACCGATGGCGGCGAGGCCATGGTGATCGATCCGGGCGAAGCCACGCCGGAGTTGCTCGACGCGCTGGAGGGATTCCGCGTCACGACGCTGGTCAACACGCACGCCCACATCGATCACGTCGGCGGCAACGCGGAGATCAAGCGGCGGTTCGGCGCGGAGTTCGTCTGCCACGCGGACGCGCGCGAGATGCTCCAGTCCGTCCCGATGCAGGGGCGCATGTTCGGCATGGCGGTGACGCCGTCGCCCGAGCCGGACCGGCTGATCGCGGAGGGGGACACGCTGCGCGTCGGCAACATGACACTCAATATCGTGGACGTGCCCGGGCACGCGCCGGGGCACATCGCGCTGGTGGGCGACGGGTTTGTCGTGAGCGGGGACGTGCTGTTCGCGGGGTCAATCGGCCGCACGGACCTCTTCGGCGGCGACATGGACCTGCTGATGGAATCGATCCGCACGAAGCTGCTGCCGCTGCCGGATGACACGGTGGTGCTGAGCGGCCACGGCCCGCCGACGACCATCGGCCGCGAGCGCGCGACGAACCCGTTCATCCTGGCTGAGTTGTAACCGGGCATGTCGGGCTTCGCGGCGTATACCCTGGCCGCCGTCCTGGCGCAGGCGCTTCAAGTCCGCCTCGCGCCGGATCAGCCCGCGCCGATTTTTTTCACGGACGAGCCGCTCGTCGTCCAGTTCGAATCGATAGAACCGGTCTCCGCGAGCGCCGAAGTCGCGGTGACGCTGCCGAACGGCGAGCGCACGGCGTGGTCGGCGGACGGCCTCGTTCTGACGCCGAACCAGCCTACGTGGCACGCGATCACGTCGTTGCCCGTGGTCCGCGGACCGCATGCGTTCCGCGTCGCGGGTGGGGCGGGCGAATTCCGCACGGAATTCCACCAGTCGATTTCGCGAATCGACCGGCCGCCGAGCGCGTCCGCGGGGCTCACCGGGGTCCATCTGTACAACGCGTCGCCGGCGATCCTCTACGCGATGCGGTGCCTGCCGGTCGCGTTTGTGCGGCTCGACATCGACACACCGAAGGTCGCGGACCTGGTGCGCTCGGCGCGGCAGAACACGCCCGGCCGGCTGTATCTACGCGTGCCGCCCGGCGACGCGACGGACCGGCTCGACCTTGCGAAGCTGGCCGGGGAAATCGGTTCTCTCGTGGATGTATGGGAGATTGCGGGCGCGGAGGAGGCGGCCGGGTTCGCCATGATCGCCAGCGACATCCGCCGCGGCGCGCCCGAGGCGAAGCTGGCGGCGCGCGTGTCCGCGGCGCGCGAGGCCATCCCGCTGTTGCGCGCCGAGCCGAACGCACGGCCAGATCGGCTCGTCGTCGCGCCGGATGCCGTCGTGGCCGTCGAGCAGGCGACCGAGCGCGCGGGCATCGAGGGCATCTCGCTCATCGTCGAATTCAATCCCGCGCTGGGGCCCGACGCGGACACGGCGGCCCTGGTGCCGCGGCTGCTCGAAGTGGCGAGGTCGCCGCACCACGAGGTGGTCGTGCCGCAGCGGCTGTTCGAGACGCCGGCGGGGTTCTCGGGCGCGCTGTCCGTGTTTGCATCGGCGACGCGGCTGTTCGAGGGCGCGGAGTATCTAGGACCGATCGACCTTGAGGGGAACAACCGCGCGTGGCTGTACAGCCGCCCGGGCGACGTGCAACCGCCGGAGTGGATCGCGGCCGTCGTCTACACGGATCCCAACGAACCCGTGCCCGTCCTGCCCGATGCAGGCGTGCAGTCGTGGACGATGACGGACGCGTACGGCAACGTGCGGGCGGCGTCGGGCGAACCGGGCACGGGGATCGGGACGCCGCCGGGATTCGGACTGTGGTTCGTGCGGGGATCGGGCGGCGCTGTCGTCCTCGAGGCGCACCTGCAACGGCTGAAGTCCTACGCGACGCTGACGCTGCCGCACGAGGCCGCGCTGACCGCGATCGCGCCCGACGCGATCGCGGCGGTGCAACTACTGCGCAACTATTCGTATCCGGCGCCCACGCGGCTGCAGTTCTTCAATATCGTCCGCGCGCTGCCGATGATCGAGGAGGCGTGGCACCGCGGCATCATCGAGCCGCGCGACGCCGTGCCGCTCTCGCGCCATTTCGCCGCGATCGCGCGTGAACTGGCCTCGATCAAGCAGGAGGCCGGCGAACAGTTCCTCGAACCGCTCGAGCGGACGTTCGCCAATTGCCGCCAGTTCCTGAATGCGTACCCGGCCGCGCTCGACGACGCCGACGCGCAACGCGTGGCGTTCCTGCGCGCGGAGGTCGCGCGGCTGATCGACGTGGCGCGGGCATGCGAGGACGCGGGCCGAATCATCGAGGCCAAGGGGGTCGCCGCGCTCGCGGAGTGGCGCGCGCGCAGCCTCGAATCCGCCGCGACGATTCCCGTGCTCGATCCCGATGAGGAGCCGCCGCACGAGGGCGAAGCAGAGGCGGCCGTCGACGACGGAGGCGGTGACGAAGAGCCGGCGAGCGACGAACCCTCCAACGAGACGGGCGGCGAGGAGCCGAGCGAGGTGGAACCGTGAAAAGCATTGGCGTACTGACGAGCGGCGGCGACTCGCCCGGGATGAATGCCGGCATTCGCGCGGTGGTGCGCGCCGCGCACCATTACAAACTCGACGTGTACGGCGTGCTCCGGGGTTACCAGGGGCTCGTGGACGACAAGATGATCCCGATGTCGCCGCGCGACGTGGGCGGGATCATCAACCGCGGCGGCACGATCCTGTACTCCGCGCGATGCAAGGCGTTTCTCGAACCGGAGGGACGCGCGACCGCCGCGAAGCACCTGCGCGCGCGCGGCATCGAGGGACTCGTCGTCATCGGCGGCGACGGCACGTATCGCGGCGCGGAGGCCCTCGAGCGCGAGCACGGGATCCACTGCATCGGCATGCCCGGCACGATCGACAACGACATCGGCGGCACGGACTTCACGATCGGGTTCGACACCGCGCTCAACACCGCGCTCGACGCGATCGACCGCCTGCGCGATACGGCGGAATCGCACGACCGGATCTTCTTCGTCGAGGTCATGGGCCGGCACAACGGATACATCGCGATGATGAGCGGGCTTGCGGGCGGCGCGGAGGACATCCTCGTGCCCGAGACGCACACGGACCTCGACGACCTCGTGCAGGTGCTCGAGGCGGCGAAGCGCCGCGGCAAGGGCTCGATGATCATCGTCGTGGCGGAAGGCGACGACGCGGGCGGCGCGGCGAAGATCGCCGACGAAGTCTCGAAGCGGTCCTCGTTCAAGGACATGCGCGTCGCCGTCGTGGGCCACCTGCAGCGGGGCGGCCCGCCGACGGCCTTCGACCGGATCCTGGCCAGCCGGTTGGGGGTCGCGGCGGTCGAGGCGCTGGTGGCGGGTAAAACCGGCCAGATGGCGGGCGTGTCCAAGGGCGAGGTCGTGCTGAGGCCGTTTTCGGACGCGTGGGAGGTGCCGTCCCGGTTCGACCCGAAGCTGGTTCATTTGATGAAACTCCTTGCGGAATAACGACTTACAGCGCGTGAATCGGCCGGAGTCTCGCGGCATACCCGATAAACGTTAACGCTCCCCGGGGCGTCTCATTGATGCGCGAAACGTCACATAGCGATCGGAATTCCGGTTTGAGCACGTTGCCGTTGGCGATGACCGAGGTCAGTTGTCCCCTGCCTGCGCAGGAGGACGTGATCTCGCGTGCGCAGTCCGGCGATGAGCGCGCATTTGAAAGGTTGTACCGGGAGAACCTCGGCCGGGTGTACGCGCTGTGCCTGCGCATGACGGGCGACCGCACCGACGCCGAGGAACTGACGCAGGAGGCGTTTGTCCGCGCGTGGCGGAAGATCGGGTCGTTCCGCGGCGAGAGCGCGTTCTCGACGTGGCTGCACCGGCTGACGGTGAACCTCGTGTTGACCGAGTTCCGGTCGCGGTCGCGGCGGAACGAGCGCGTGTCGCTGACGGACGACCTCGCGCAGCACGACACACCGGCGCGTGCCGCGGCTCCGCGCGAACGCGTGGATTTGGAGCAGGCGATTGCCTCGCTGCCGGATGGCGCGCGGCATGTTTTCGTGTTGTACGAGATTGAAGGGTACAAGCACGACGAGATCGCCTCGATGATGGGCATCGCATCGGGGACGACGAAAGCGCAGTTGCACCGCGCACGGCGGCTGCTGCGCGAGGCACTGTCATGATGGACGAGAAGACGTTGGAACAACTGGACGAATACCTGGACGGCGCGTTGGACGACGCCGGCCGCGCGGCGTTCGAGGCGCGGCTCGCGAACGACGCCGCACTGCGAGATGAACTGAATGCGTTGCGGCAGTTGCGCGCGCAGGTGACCGCGCTGCCGCGCGCGGTCGAGCCGGACCGCGACTTGTGGCCCGAGATCGCGTCGCGGCTCGATGCGCCGCGCCGGGGCACGGTGGATTTCGGCCGGTACCGGCGCCGGCGGCAGGTGCCGATCGCGCGGTACCTGGTCGCGGCGGCGGCACTGGTGCTGTTCGCGCTCGGCGCGCCGGTGTGGTTCAATCCGCCCCAGCCCGGGGTCGATCCGCTGGATCCGGTCGCGGACGGCGCGCTCGCGTCCGATCCGGAGGTGCAGCGCGTCACGGCGCAGTACCTAGCCGCGCGCGACGAACTGATGGCGCTGCTCGAGGCGCGCAAGGCCGAGATCGCGCCGGACACCTACGCCGTTGTCGAGGAGAACCTCGCGGTGATCGCGTCCGCGGTGTCCGACATCGAAGTAGCGCTCGCGTCCGAACCCGAGAGCGAAAAGCTCGAGCGCATGCTGTACGCTGCATACCGCAGCGAAGTGAAACTGCTTCAACAAGCCGTACAACTTTCGGACGGGGAACCGGCGTCCAACGATTCAGAGGCAACTCAAGGAGACAGCGATGATGTCTAGGGCATGGACATGCGCGTTGGTCTTGGCCGTGTGCGCGGCCGGGGCCTGGGCGGACGACGACGATCGCGTCATCGTCATTCAGAAGAAGGACATCGAGGAGATCGAGCGCGAGTCCGCCGAGATCAGCCGCGAGGTCATCGACGAGGTTCGCGCGGCGCTCGAAGAGGCCCGGCGCGAGATGCGCGAGGGCCGCCGCGAGATGCGGGACGAGCATCGCGAGTCGTTCCGCATCGAGTTGGACGACGAGGACCGCGAGGACCTTCGCGAGGCATTGCAGGATATCATCGGCGAATCGCGGGGCGTGCTTTACGACGCGGGCGAGACGGTCCGCGAACTGATGGCGCAGGGGATCACAGGGTGGCACAGCGGCGTGGCGGCGTTTCTGGGGCCGGAATTCACCGTCGGCGACTCCGGCGCGGGCAACGCGCGGCCCGTTGACGAGCGCAAGAGCGCCGCGGGCGTTGACGAGATCGACATCGAGAATGTCTCGGGCCGCATCACGATCGTGGGCTGGGACCAGGACGAAATTCACGTGAAAGGCAGCCTCGGCGAGGACGTCGAAGAACTGATCTTCGAAGTGGACGGATCGTCCGCGGAAGTCCGCGTGAAAGTGCCCAGCGGCCGGCGCAACCTGAAGCTCCGCAGCGAACTTACCATCAGCGTGCCCAAGCGGCTCCGCGTCGAAGCGGAGACGGTCTCCGGCGGAGTGGAGGCCACCGGGATCGAGGGCGATTACGTTCGTCTTGAGACCGTCAGCGGCGGGGTGGACGTTGCGGGTTGTACCGGCGACATCGAGGCGAGCAGTACGAGCGGCGGAGTTACCGTTGCGGATGCGCGCAAATCCGTTCGCGCCGAATGCGTCAGCGGCAGTGTGGCCGTCACCGGCACACCCGAATCCGTCAGCGCGGAGAGTGTCAGCGGATCGGTGCGCATCGAGGGCGTGCAGCGCGAAACCAACGCAAGTTCCGTCAGCGGCCGAATCACCGTCACGGGCGGGAGGCTCGAGCGCCTCGATGCGGAGAGCGTCTCCGGCGGCGTGGAGTACGAGGGCGGGATCGCGCCGGACGGCCGGTTCGACATCAGTTCAGTGAGCGGCGGCGTGAGCCTGACGTTTGTAGGCGAAGTCTCCGCCGAGTTCGATTTGCAGAGTTTCTCCGGCGGCATCACGATCGATCTGCCGGGCGCGCCGACGTCGGCCAAGCGGCAGGTCTCGTTCCGCACGGGCGAGGGCCGCGGCCGGGTGGACGTGGAGTCGTTCAGCGGCGGGGTCCGCATCAATCACAAGTAGCATTTCAGACTTCGTTCGACGCAAATCGGCCAGTGCTCCGGCACTGGCCGATTTTTCGTTCCCATCCGCATAAATCGGCCCGTTTGGAGCGTGGTAGGGTAAATGAGTGCGACGTGGGGAGGAACGCACCGATGGAAACGGATCCGGTCGATGTACTGCGCGATTTCTACCGCGACCATCGGCAGGAACTGTTCACGTACGCGCTGGCAGTCACCGGAAACGTGGCCGGCGCCGAGGACGCCCTGCACTCCGCGTTTAGCCGGGTGCTCGAACGCGGGCGACTACCGCGGACGATACGTCCGTACATCTTTCGATGCATCCGGAACGCCGCCGCGGACGAATGGCGCGCTCGCCATCGGCACGAGGCGCACTGCTCCATCTTTAATGGCGCCGATACAGCCGGGGGCGATTTGCGCCTTCGTCTTCAGGTGGAAGAGTCGCTCGCGCGCCTCACGCACAACGAGAAGGACGCCGTCGTGCTTAAGGTATACAGCGGACTGACGTTTCGCGAAATCGCGCGCATGCGCCGGGTGCCGCTGCAAACCGCGGCTTCATGGTACCGCCGCGGGATCGAACGACTAAGACG
>CAYUZD010000114.1:0-9788 GCA_964449475.1 uncultured Nitrospirales bacterium | reverse complement strand
GTGCCGTACGTCACCAGTTCGAGGCTTGCCAGCGTGTATTTCCGGTACGCCTCGCTCAGCAGCAACAGGTTCAGAAACGTCGGCGACGTCGGCAGGATCTGCACCCCGTGCGCGTCGATCGCCTGGCACACGGCCTCGGGCGACCGGTCCGCCAGCGTCACCACGCACCCCGCGTTCGACAGCGTGTACAACAGCGTATTGATCCCGCCGATGTGATCGAACAACAAAAACGTAATCGTGCACTTCGACTGCCGCGGCACCTTGAACTTGTTCAGCAGGAACGACAGATCGTGCACCGCCGCCTTGCTCGCGCCGGTCGATCCCGACGAGAACAACACCAGCCCCGGATGATCGCGCTCCCGCAGTGTCCGGTAGTGGTCGTGCGCTGCGATGTGCCCGGTCGATTCAAACCCGATCCGGTCGTCGGAGTCGATCGAGATTTTCGTCTCGACTTCGCCGATCTCGCGGAATTCCCGCTTCTTCTCCTGCACGGTGTCGGTTAACGGAACGACGACTGCGGACTTTTCGATCAACGCCAGCAGCATCGCCACCGACGTCGGAGAAAAATCCGCCTCCAGGCTCACCACCGCGCCGCGCTTCACCCCATGCGCGTCCAGTGCCGCGGACTGCATCGCGACCGCCTCCCGCAGCCACCCATACGTATACGGACGATCGCGCCACACGATCGCCCGCTGCTCCGGATGCGCGCGAAACACGTCGAGCAGGAAGTCGATGTGCATCACACGCCCCCGAGATAAATCGTCTGCCCCGTCACGAACGCGCTCTCGGGCCGCAGGAAAAACTCGACCACGTTCACCACGTCGTCGAACGTCCCCATCCGGTGAATCGCCTGCTGCGCCACCAACTCCTCGATCTTCTCCTTCGGCACGTTGCGGATCAGGTCCGTGTCGATCGGCGTCGGGCCGACCGCATTCACGGTAATCCCGAATTCCGCCAGTTCCCGCGCCGTCACGCGCGTCAGCTCCTCGACCGCCGCCTTCGACGCCGCGTACGCCGCCTCGCCCGCCAGCCGCAGCGGCACCGCCACCGTCGTAAAATTCACAATCCGGCCGCCGCCCGCGTCCTTCATCAGCTTCGCGGCCTCCCGGCTGCACACAAACGCGCCGAGGTAATTCGTCTTCATCAGTTTTTCTGCGGTTTCCAGCGGCGTCAGCAGGAAATGGTTCATCGACGCCGCGCCGGCGTTGTTGATCAGGTGGTCGAGCCGACCCTCGCTCTTCCGGATCGCGGCAAACATCTTCCGCACGGCCTTCTCGTCGCTCACGTCCGCCTCGTGGTGCGTGTATCCGTCCAGCGACCACTCCGGCGCCTTCCGGCTGCACCCGTGCACGCGGTGCCCGCGCTCGATAAACGCCCGCGCGAGGTGCGCGCCGATCCCCTTGCGCGTACCCGTGATGAGAGTAACGGGCGCCGGCATGCCTACTGCTCTTCCGCCGCCAGCGTGGACGCGTACGCCGCGAGCGCGCCCACCGTCCGGAACGGACTGCTCGACTGCGACATCGCACGCTCGTCCGCCAGCACAATGCTCACGTCCAGCTCGTTCTCAATCTCCTGTTCCACCGCGACGATCAAACTCACCAGCCCGACCGAGTCGAGCAGGCCCGCGTCGCCGAACAACAGCGTGCCCTCGCGCACGCCGTTCGGCGTCTGCAATCCGTACCGTTCCACCATGTCGTTCATGCACCGCACGACAATCTCGAAAATCCGGGGATTCATTCCGAACGCCGTCCTCCGCACCCGATTCTAAACGACCCGCGCCGGCGCTGTCGCCCGGCACGATTGTTGCCCCGCTCCCGCGCAATTCACGCCGAGTTTGCGGCCAAACGCTACGGAAACCAGCGCCATTTTGCGTAAACTGTGTGTCATGCCTGCGCGATTCTTGTCCGCCGCCCTCGTCGTCGCCGCGGCGGCCGGCGCGCCCTCCGCGGCCGTCGAGTTCCGCGAAAACGGCCCCTTCGACACCGAGTTCGGCTGGCAGCGCGCCCTCCCCGTCGAGTTCGGCCGCGGCGAGTTCACACTCGAGATCCGGTTCCGCGCGACACCGGGGTTCCCGGTCGGCCCAACGCGCCCGCAGGGCGCTCCCGCCCAGCGCAAGAACTGGGCCGAGGCCGACCACGAACCGTACAGCGCCGAGGACTGGTGGTACGAAGGCAATTTTCTCGTGGATGGCCATAACAACGACCACCCCTCAATGGGCACATTCGGTCTGCAGTTCTACGGCGGCGGCCGCCTACGTTGGCTCATCGGCGACGGCACGCAGGAAATTCTCGGTGGTCTCCGGAACGTCGGCGCCTACCCCGCCGCGCAATCTTCACCGCTCATCGGAGGCGAGTGGCACTGGGTCGCCGCCGTGCGCCGCTTCTCCGGCGACGCCGGTGCGGATCTCGAACTCTGGATCGACGGTGAGCGCATCGCCACGGAGCACACCCAGCTACGAACGGACATGCGCGAATTCTGGGACGACTGGAACGGCTACGTCCACGACGTGCCCGGCTGGTTCTGGGGCGGCGAACGCCAGGTCGCCTCGCGCCTGCTCGATCAGTACGAGGACTTCAAAGGCGAGATTTCAGACGTGCGCTTCTGGTCCATCGCGCGCGCGCCTGATTCGCTCACGCAGCCGGACGCTCCCGTAGCGATCCCGGTGGACGGACTTGTCGGGCTCTACGCGTTCCCGGCGGAGTTCGGCGGCGAAGTCTGCAACGCCGTCACCGGCGCCGAGTGCATCGAGTTCATCGCCATCGATGACACCTGGCGGCTCGGCGGCGCGAAGTTGACCGCCGCGGACTGGCTGCTGGCGTGCCTCGCGCTCGCCGCGGCCGCCGCGGCCGTGCTCCGCGCCCGCGCCGATCGTCAGGTCGGGAATCCCAAGGCGGCGCGTGTATGGTTCATCACCTCCACCGTCTTCGCGATGGCCGCCGTGTTCACGCTGCTCGATTTGTACACGCTCGCCGGCCAAATCGCACGGGCGTCCGCGCATTCCCAGGGTTGGTACGCCTGGCGCAAACCCCTCCAGATCCTCGCCGTGCTCGTCACCGCGGCCGCGCTCGGGTTCGGTTTGCGCCGCATGCTATCGTCGTTGCGATCGACCGCGCGGGCCGCACGGTTCGCCGCGATCGTCGCGACACTGCTGATCGGCCTGCTCCTCGTGCGTAGCGCGTCCTGGCACGTTACAGACCAGATTCTCGAGTTCGGACCCGGCGCGCTCACGTTTGAACGCGTCGCGGAGTGCGCCGCGTCAATTTCGATCCTCGCAGTCGCTCTCATGCGTCGGCCAACGATGCGATCGTCGGAGTAACCCCATGATCGGCAGACTGAAACAGCCCGCGTCCACCGCTCTCGTCGCCTCGCTCATCGCGTGCGCGATCGATCTCGGCCTGTCCGCCGCAAACGGATACTTCATCCGCGTGGACAAGACCGCGCTGCTCGCGCTCGAATGGGCCGGTGTCGCCGCGGTGTCCGTCGCCGCCATCCTCGGCCTGTGCGCCGCGGCAGTCGTCGTGCGCCGCTCGAACGTCATCGCCTCCGCTCCGGCCGCCGTCTGCCTCGCCGGCGCGTGGGCGCCGCTCGCGCTCATCCTGCTCTGGAGGCATCGCGACACGACCGTGCTCGCCGCGCTGGCGATTTCTGCACTGCTCATTCTCTGCCTCTTCGCAATCGAAGTCAGCCGTCGCAGTCCCCTCCCAATCCGGCCGTTCGGCTTCGTAGCGATCCTCGCGTCGATCGGCGCGATCGGGTGGACCGTCGCCGTGCCCTATCCTGGCCGCGACCTGCTCGCGGGCGCCGGCGATCCCGTCGCCGCCCCCACCGGCCAATCGGACCGCCCAAACCTGCTCTTCATCGTCCTGGACACCATGCGCGCCGATCACATCGGCGCCTACGGCTACCCCCGGCCCACGACGCCCTGGCTCGACCAGTTCGCGAACTCCGCGACGCTCTTCGAAAACGTCGTCGCCTCCTCCAGCTACACGCTGCCCACGCACGCCACGCTGTTCACCGGCCTCTACGCCGAAACCCACGGAGCGGTCGAAGCGTCGCACGATCACGGCGGCGTCAGTCTCAACGAACTCAACCTCCTGGCCGACTGGGCCAAGGTCCTGCCGCTCTCGGGCGACGCCACGACGCTCGCCGAGATTCTTCGCGATGCGGGGTACCAGACCGGCGCGATGTGCGCGAACAGCGCCTACCTCGCGCGTCCGTTCAACCTCGATCAGGGGTTCGACGCGTACGTCGACGCCGCGGGCAGCAGCGACGCCTGGCGCCCGCTCGGGCTGTCTGTCGTGCGCCGTCTCCCCCTGCCCGGACGCTGGCGGATCGAGCGCATGTTGACCTCCAGCGAGCGGTACTACCTGCTCGGCACCGAGATCAACGCGCTCGCCGCGACGTGGCTCGCCGATCGCCACGACCGGCCGTTCTTTCTCTTCCTCAACTACATGGAGCCGCACAGCCCCCGCCTTCCGCTGCCCGGCTATCGCGACCTCTTCCCGAAATCCTACGCGCGCACCTTCGCGGACCTCGTTGCCGTCAACCGCGGCGAGGAAACCATCGACCCGGCCGAAGTTGACGCCATGATCGACGCCTACGACGCCGAGGTCCGCTCGCTCGACGACATGCTGCGCGATCTCTTCGCGCAGTTCGACGCGTGGGGCGCGCTCGACAACACCGTCGTCGTCATCGTCGCCGACCACGGCGAGGCCTTCGGCGAACATGGCAAATTCGAGCACGCCATCAGCGTCTACGAGGAAGAGATCCACATCCCCCTCATCGTCCGCGCGCCGGGCCAGACCGACGGCGCGCGCGTCGCCCGGCGTGTCCACATGGCCGATGTCGCCCCCACCGTCCTGCGACTGCTGGGCCTGGACTCCCCCGTCCCGATGGAAGGCGGCGACCTCTTCAACGGCGGCCGCGCGCTGCCCGAGGTCGCCTACTTCGGTCCCTACGAGCGCGATTTCACCGAGCACGCCGTCTACGACGGGCCCTACAAACTTATCGTCCGCAGTGATGCGCCACCGCAACTGTACAACCTCGAATCCGACCCCCGCGAGACACAGAACCTCGTGGCCGACGAACCCGAAACGGTGGCTCGTCTCGAGGAGCGGTTCGAGCAGTTCGTTAACCGGCCCGGCCCGCGCTACTCCGCGGGCGATACCGCGACGGACCCCGAAACCGAGGAAAGACTCAGGTCTCTGGGCTACGGGCAGAGGTAGTACAGACTCGATAATTCCACGGAAAATGCGGGATCCCGGATCGCCCTTGCCGAGTTAACTTGTCTTCACCTCTGACTAATCCCCACCCACCTTGACAGATCGGCTGATCAGGGCTATTCTCGCTGAGTTGTGCAACTTCGGACGGGTTAGCTATTTACGACTCAGCGGCCTCCTTGGCGCAGAAGTTGCTCACGTTGGGCGACTTGGGGCACGTGTCCCAAGCATCTGGCTGTGGGTCTGATGGACCAACTCAAGGGAGTAATGAGGGCTATGAAGAGCAAGGGTATCGCGGCGTTCGCGGTAGTGGCTGCGCTGGTGTTGGCCGGTCTGGCCGTTCCGGCTACCGCGGAGGAGGTCTGTACGACCGAGGACTTCCCGAACATCCCGCACGATCAGTATCTCGGAACGATTGGCGGTCTGAATTTCGGCAACAACTTCGCCGGCTTTGACCAGTCCATTTGGTTCAACGCCAACGGCAGCTACCTCTGGCCGCAGTGCGCCGACGGCGTCGCGTGGATGCCGTCGAACGGAATTGCTTCCACGAGCGACCCGTTGACCCGCATCATCGAGTTCAGCGGCTGCTGCATCCTGACGTCGATCCGCGTCGCCTCGCACGAGCCGGATCCGGGCAACCTGACCATCCGCGCGCTGGACGGCAACGGCGGCCAGATCGGTGACCCGGTCGTGTACAACGGCCTCGACATCACCGACGGTTGCGTGCTCATCACGACGAACTGGACCGAATGTGCCGCGCAGATCGAGATCACCTACTCGCGCGGTTCCGAGCTCGGCATCATCGACATGACCTACTGCTGCGGCGAAGACGAAGTCGGCGGCGATGGCTGCACGCCGGGCTTCTGGAAGGCCAACCTGAAGAAGCTGGGCGGTAACGAATGGAACATCAGCCCGAATACGGACTTCGACTCCTACTTCGGCGTTAACTTCTTCAACCCGAACATCACGTTCGCGACGGCGATCGGCCTCGGCGGCGGCGGCAACAACGCGCTCGCCCGTCATGCAGTGGCGGCGGTCCTCAGCGCGTCGAGCAGCGGCGTCGACTACCCGTACACGGTCGCGGAAATCATCGCGGCTGTTCAGGCGGGCGGCGAGGTGAACAAGGATCTACTGGCGGACGCCAACGAACTCGGCTGCCCGCTCGATAACAGCGCAAACTAAGATCGAAGCCAGTCAGCGGATATACACAAAGCGGGAGTCGCCCGGAAACGCGGGCGGCTCCCGCTTCATTTTTTAGCCCCATTTAGCAGGCTTAAACGAAGTTTAGCTTAAGCCTGTTGATTCCACTCGAAATCCCCCGCTGTAGGGGCGGGGCCCCGTCCCCGCCCTGCCCACGCCAGAAACCGCGCCTGCCGCTAGCCGGGTAGGCGTCCTCGCCTGCCCACGCCCAAACCAACACCTCCCCCACTGTCATCCTGAGCAAAGCGAAGGATCTTACTCACCGATCGCCACACCCCTAAACCCGGCAAACCCAAACAACGTCCACCTTCAGCCTCAACCCGGATTCACCGGCTTTGCGGCGCGACAAACCCCTCCATACTCTTCCCCACCCGCGCACCCTGATCCGCCGCCACTCCAATCCGCGCCGACCCACTTCCCGTCGCCCCGCGAACCAGCCGCAACGGCTTGTCAATCGCCATCGTCTCCGCGCTTCCCGACGGCGCGATCTCAATCGTCGCTCCGGGGTTGGCAACGGCCACAGCCGCGCTCAGTGTGTTGAACGGCGACGATTGCGATCCGTCACCGGCTTCAATCCGGCCGAAGTCGACGTACACATATTCGGGAATCGTCACAGTTCCAAACGGAGCGTTTTCTTCGCTCCATTGATCCGGATGGGTCCGATGAAACAAAATGCAGTCCCAGGATTCCATTACGGGGTTGCAGGTCGCCCCACCTCCGTTCTCGTCAAACTGATATAGGCCCCCAAGGCCGGGCGCGAATGGATCCACCGCGTTCGACCACTCGTACTGCAGCTCCTCGACGGTCTTCGCGCGATTCCAGAACCGGACTTCGTCAATCAGTCCCTTGTAGTCCTCATACTGCGGGATTACGCCAATCGCAGCCTGCTTCTCCGCGCCATAGAACCAGCCTTCCTGACCGCCGGGGAATCCGCCCCAAGTGTTCCAGTACGCCGCGAACATATTCGTCCGCGCGGGCGTCATCTCCTCAGCAACGAGCGTACCGTCAATCCACAGCTCCAACCGCGCGCCCGACCCATCGTCCCAACGCCGCACGCAAGCCACGTGATGCCACCGGCCGTCCAGCAGCGTCGGCGCTGCGCTCGCCGGATACGCCTGCACGCTCCAGTGCCCTCCCGGGCCCGCGTACACCCCGTCGCCAAAACTCCAGCGCAACCGGCCTCCGCCGTAGAACTGCAGACTAAACGTCCCATCGAGAAAGCTCACGTTGTTGTGGCCGTCCAGCAAGAAATTGCCGCGAAACCACCACGTGCTGCTGCTGTACGGCTCGTGGTCTTCCTCCGCCCAGTACACCAACTGCTGAAGCGTGTCGTCGTCAATTGGACCCACCGGCAGGGACTCGCTCGGCCGCAGCCATAACTCAAATGTGAATTCTCCGCTGCCAAATCCGCCCGGAATGATCAGTTGCCGTCCGTAATCATGGTTGTTGGCGGCGTTGACTACGAATTCAAACGAGCCCGCCTCGGCGAGATGTGCGCACCCGCAGGTCGCCGCGATCACCAGCGCCCGCGCGCATCGCCGCACCCTGAGCCCCCGCCCCTCCGCGAGACGTCTGCTCATGCGCCCGGCCGCGCCCTCCCCCGAATGCCCCTCACGCCCAACCACGCCGCAATCGCGATCGCGAACGCCAGCAGCGCATCGACACGCACGGGCAACAGCGGGAAGTCGTCCGGATCGTTCGGGTCCGTACCCAGCGACACCTCGATCCCGTCCCGCACGCCGTCGTCGTCCGTGTCAAAGTCGTTGGGATCGGTTCCCGTATCCGTCGGGCTTACATAGACTCCCGTGTTCGTCTCCACGTCATCCGACAACAAATCCTGGTCCGTGTCGGACGGCGCGGGCGGTGTCGGCGGATCGTCCAGCGGCGGATCCTCCGCGTTCCAGTTCGACGCGTTCGTTCCCGTGAACTGAATGCACGGCGATCCGCCGAGATCGTTGCATGTCGAAGTGCCGCTCCCGTTGCTGAACGAGTACCGGCCGGCCAGTCCCGATTCGTTCCCCACGACGCCCTTGTACCAGTCGTCCTGCAACTCCTGCGACGACTTCGCGCGCGACCAGAACCGCATCTCGTCCACGAGGCCCTTGTAGTCCTCGTATTGCGAGAGCTGGCCCACCGCCGCCTGTTTCTCCGCGCCGTAGAACCAGCCGTCGCCGCCGAACGGGAACCCTGTCCAATTGTTCCAGTACGCCGTCGCCATGTTCGTCCGCGCGGGCGTCGTCTCCGTCGCGATCAGCGAGCCATCCACCCACAATTCCAGAATCGCGCCCGTCCCGCCGTCCCACCGCCGCACGCACGTAATCTGGTGCCAATTGCCGTCCAGCAGCGACGCCGTCGTGTTCGCGGGATACGCCTGCACGCTCCAGTGCCCGCCCGGTCCCGCGCCCTGCCCGTCGCCGAAGCTCCAGCGCACGCGCCCGCCGCCGTAGAACTGGATGCTGAACGTCCCGTCCTCGAAACTGTTGTTGTTGTGGCCGTCGAGAAGGAAGTTGCCGCTGAACCACCACCCGCTGCTGCTATACGGCTGGTTGTCCACGTTCGACCAGTTGGTTAGTTGTCCGGGAGTGTCCTGGTCCACCGCCCCCACTGGATACGAGTCGTCCGGCTTCACCCAGATCTCGAATGTGAATTCGCCCGCGCCGAATCCGGAGGGAAGATCCAGTTGCCGGCCGTACTCGTGGTCGTTCGCGGCGTTCTCGACGAACTCGAACGAACTCGCCGACGCATGGGCCGTCAGCAGAAAAATGGACAGACGCGCGGCGCTCAAAAAGTAACGCTTCGATGACGCCGCAACCGACCGCAACCGACACACCACGCCACACTCCTCCCGCAAGGCAGCCTCGCACTTCAGTATAGCAATTGCCCGCCAATTTGTCTTTGATTCGCCGCCGGTTCAGTGCCAGAATGCGTCGTTCCCCACCGGATTTTAAGGAGACGGGCAAGGTATGTCGGACAAGATCGCGCTGTTCTGGCCGGGGGACTACCGGCCGACCCCAAACAAGACCGCGTTGCCGAACATCGAGGCCGCCACCCGGCAACTCGAAGGCGCGCTCCGAAAACTCGGTCGCCCCTCCTACCGCATCAAGGGCTATCTCACCAAGCCCCACGAGTCCATCGAAAAACTCGGCCCCGTGGACGACCCCCTCATCGGCGTCTGCGTCCACTGGTTCTACGGCCCGCACACGACCGACGGTGTCGCCGGCAAGAACAACCCCCTCCTCCTCGCCAGCAACTTCTCCGGCCAGTGGCCCGGACTCGTCGGCCTGCTCAACACCAGCGCCTGCCTCGCCAGCATCGGCCGCCCGTTCTCCCGCGCGTGGACCAACAAGGACGACTGGACCACCGACTCCG
>CAYUZD010000113.1:0-9796 GCA_964449475.1 uncultured Nitrospirales bacterium | reverse complement strand
GGTGGATGATTCCCGCGCCGGGTTTCCAGAATCCGATGCCGTACTTGTTTGAGGCGCTCGCGAGGAAGTCGTAGACCTCCTTGTTTACCTGGTTCGCCTTCGCGAGGTCCTTCGCGGCGCCGATCTCCGCCTGGATCAGGTGGTCGCAGTGCACGGTGGACGGTACCGCGGCGCTCGGCCTGCCTGCCTGCATGAACTGGAGCAGCGCCATCTGCGCGGTCGCGTCCTGCATTGCGACGCGGTCGGGATTGAAATCGACATACGACTTGCCGCGCTCGAACCCCTTCGCGGGAAGCGAATCCGCCAGGTGCGCGTATAGCACCTTCTCCGTGAACGTCATCGGCCGCCCGAGCATCTTCCGCGCCGCAGCGACCTTGCCGGGCAGTTGCGCATAGAGGCGCTTGATCATGTCGATATCGAATGCCATAGTTGACCTCTCTTGTGTCGTGACGGATGGACGCGATTCTCGCGCGGCACACGTGTCCGGCCCAGCAGAAGTGGGGGAGAATCCAGCGCTAATCTACTAAATCCGCGCCGCTACGGGCAAGAAGCGCGGCGAATTCGGGGGGAGTTTGTGGGCAACGCAATCACAACGATTCTCTGGGACAACGACGGCGTGCTCGTCGATACCGAGGGCCTGTATTACGAAGCCACGCGCGAGGTCATGGCCGGGTTCGGCATCGCGCTTTCGCCGCAGCAGTACAGGCAATACTGCCTGCACGACAACCGCGGCGCGTGGCACCTCGCGCAGTCCCGCGGCCATTCCCGTGCCGAAATCGACGCCGCGCGCGAACACCGCAACGCCCGATACACGGAGTTGCTGCGCGCCGATCCCCGGCTGATCGACGGCGTGCGTGAGACGCTCGAATCGCTTCACGGCCGCGTCCGCATGGGCGTGGTCACGAGTTCGATGAGGTGCCACTTCGACGTGATCCACGCGTCCACCGGCCTCGCGCGGTATTTCGACTTCGTGATTACGGCCGAAGACGTCCGTGAAACGAAGCCGCATCCGGAACTCTACGAGAAGGGCCTGATTGCCGCTGGTTCGACGCCCGTCGAGACCATTGTGGTCGAAGATTCGCCCCGGGGACTCCGCGCAGCCGTCGCGGCCGGCATCCCGTGCTACGTCATCCCTACCCCATGGACCAACGACGGCGAATACTCCAGGGCAGCCGGTGTATTACAATCCATTCGCGAAATCCCTGGGCTAGTATCATTCAATCCGACATCCGTGTCATCCTGAACGAAGCGAAGGATCTCGTTAACAGGGTGACTTAGCCTCGCAGCCAACACCACCAACGCCGACCTGGAACCCTATGATCGAACTCTTCACCGCCGAAAACGCCGTCGCGCTCCTAACCCTTACCGCCCTCGAAATCGTGCTGGGCATCGACAACATCGTATTCCTCGCCATCGTGACGGCGAAACTCCCGCTGGAGCAGCAGACCCGCGCGCGCAACATCGGCCTCGCGCTCGCGATGATCATGCGCATCCTCCTGCTGCTCTCGCTCAGCTGGATGATGAAACTGACCGAGCCCTTCTTCACGATCACGCAGTTCGGCCTCGATCATGCCGTCTCCGGGCGCGACCTCATTCTGCTCATCGGCGGGCTGTTCCTGATCGGAAAGGCCACGTATGAAATTCACGATAAAGTCGAAGGCACGGGCGAACACGGTCTGACCCAGCGGCGCGGCGCGTCGTTCGCCGTCGCGATCGTTCAGATCGTGGCGCTCGACCTCATTTTCTCGCTCGATTCCGTTATCACTGCCGTCGGCATGGCGAACGAAATCCTCATCATGGTCACCGCCGTCGTCATCGCGGTCGGCATGATGTTTTTCTTCGCCGGCCCGATCTCGCGGTTCGTCGAGCGCCACCCGACGATCAAGATGCTCGCGCTCTCGTTCCTCGTGCTAGTCGGCGTGATGCTGGTCGTCGAAGGACTGCACCAGCACGTCCCGAAAGGGTACATCTACTTCGCGATGGCGTTCTCACTCGGGGTCGAGTTCCTCAATATCCGCTCAGCGTCGAAGAAGAAGCAGCATTCGAGTCTTTCGTAACTCGTTCCTTGCAGTCCTTTCAGCGCCTTGACAATCCACACCTCTTATGTCTCAATATACCTGAATAAAAATTCAGTCTATGGCAAATCCCAACTCACACTCGATTCACGGCCGCGGTTCCTCGGAAAACATCCAGAACCGCTTTGAGCGGCTTGGGTATACGTCGGAGCCGGACGGCGATACGTATCCCGATGAGGATGCCCCGAGACTCCGCACCGAGTTTTATCGGGATGTTACGAAGACCGCCATCACTTACAACAACAGCCCGGACATCGGTTTCGGCGCCAGCATCAACCCCTACCGCGGGTGCGAGCATGGGTGCATCTATTGCTATGCGCGGCCGACACACGAGTACCTTGGATGGTCGGCCGGACTCGACTTCGAATCCAAGATCATGGTGAAGGAGGACGCGCCGCAGTTACTGCGGCGCGAGTTGTCGTCAAAGAAGTGGGAACCTCAGTGTCTTGCCCTCAGCGGCGTGACGGATTGCTACCAACCCATTGAACGCAAACTTAAGCTCACCCGGCGCATTCTGGAAGTTCTTGCCGAATTCAGGAACCCTGTTGGAATCGTCACCAAGAACCGTCTCGTGACACGCGACATAGACGTCCTGCAGGAGCTTACGGCGTACCAATGTGTTGCCGTATTCGTAAGCCTCACCACGCTCGACTTATCACTCAACCGGGTTCTCGAGCCTCGAACATCGAGTCCGGCACAGCGATTGGAGGCCATCCGGCAACTTGCCGAGGCGGGAGTGCCGGTGGGTGTGATGACGGCCCCGATTATCCCTGGCCTGAACGATCATGAGATTGCCCCGTTAATCGAGGCAGCAGTGAACGCAGGGGCGAAATGCGCCGGACATACCGTGTTGCGGCTGCCGTGGGCCGTCGCGCCGCTCTTCGAAAAATGGCTTGAGCAGCACTTCCCCGAACGAAAAGGAAAAATACTGAATCGCATCCGGAGCATGCGCGGCGGCAAGCTCTACAACGCTGAATTCGGGGAACGCATGCGGGGTTCCGGGCCATTCGCGGAGCAGATTCACACGATGTTCAGCATTGCGTGTCGCAAAGCGGGGATCTTGGGAAACCGAGCGCCGATCACGACCGCGCATTTCCACCGGCCGACGCTCGTCGGTGACCAGGTCGACCTTTTCTAACGCCCCGGCGCTCTATCCACATTGTCATCCTGAGCAAAGCGACGGATCTCGGTAATCGGACGCTGCGGCCGAAGAGATTCTCGCGTTGCTCAGAATGACAGAGGCATTGTACGCATGCCGCCGGGTCAGTACACTACCCGCCCACCCAGCAGTCGAGGAGTTAAATTATGCCCACGAAGGCCAAGCGCGCAGCGAAGCCCGGCGCCTCTGCATCGAAGAACGGCATCCCGCGCGCCTATTCCGTGCAGGTCACCGAGTCCGTCGAGCGCGCGCCGTCCCGCGCGATGCTCCACGCCGTGGGCTTCTCCGACAGCGACCTCAAGAAGCCCATGATCGGCGTCGCATCGACCTGGAGCATGGTCACGCCGTGCAATATGCACATCAACGTGCTCGCGAAGGAAGTGTGCAAGGGGGTCGACGACCACGGCGGTAAGGCGGTCGAGTTCAACACGATCACGATTTCCGACGGCATCTCGATGGGCACCGAAGGCATGAAGTACTCGCTGGTGTCGCGCGAGGTCATCGCGGATTCGATCGAGACGGTCTCGGGCTGCGCGTGGTTCGACGGCGTGGTCACCATCGGCGGCTGCGACAAGAACATGCCCGGCTGCGTGATGGCGATGGCGCGACTCAACCGGCCGTCGATTTTCGTTTACGGTGGCACGATTCTCCCCGGCAATTACCAGGGGAAGGACGTTGACATCGTCTCGGTGTTCGAGGCAGTCGGCGGCCACGCGAACGGCACCGTGAGCGACGCGGAACTGAGCAAAATCGAGCACTGCGCTATCCCCGGCCCCGGCTCCTGCGGCGGCATGTACACCGCGAACACGATGTCCACCGCGATTGAGGCCCTCGGTCTCAGTCTGCCGAACAGCTCCGCGGCGGCCGCCGTGTCGAAGGAGAAGGCCACGGACTGCCGCGAAGCGGGGAAGGCCGTTCTCAATCTCATCCAGAAAAACATCCGTCCGAGCGACATCCTCACGAAAAAAGCGTTCGAGAACGCGATCGCCGTGGTCACGGCCGTCGGCGGATCGACGAACGCCGTGCTGCACCTGCTCGCGATCGCGCACTGCATGGACGTGAAGCTCACGATCGACGACTTCACGCGGATCGGCAAGCGCACGCCGGTCCTCGCGGACCTTCGACCGAGCGGCAAGTACGTGATGCAGCGGCTTATCGAGATCGGCGGCGTCACGCCGCTGATGAAGATGTTGCTCGACAAGGGTCTACTACACGGCGACTGCATGACGGTGACCGGCAAGACCGTCGCCGAAAATCTCAGCGGCGTCAAGTCGTATCCCAAGAACCAGGACGTCGTGCGCGGATTCGACGACCCAGTCAAGGCCGAAGGCCATCTCGTGATTCTCTACGGCAACCTCGCGCCCGAAGGCGCAGTCGCGAAGATCTCCGGCAAGGAAGGGACTAGATTCACCGGCACGGCCCGCGTGTTCGCGTCCGAGGAAGACGCGTTGCAGCGCATCCTTGACGGCACGATCAAGAAGGGCGACGTTATCGTGATCCGGTATGAAGGTCCGCGCGGCGGGCCCGGCATGCGAGAAATGCTCGCGCCGACCAGCGCCGTGATGGGGAAGGGGCTCGGCGAACACGTCGCGCTGATCACCGACGGCCGATTCTCGGGCGGCAGCCACGGGTTCGTCGTCGGGCATGTGACCCCGGAGGCCTACGCCGGTGGACCGATCGCACTCATCAACAATGGCGACAGGATCACGATCGACGCCGTGAAGCATACGATCACGCTCGACATCACGGACGCGGAAATGAAACGCCGCCGCAACGCCTGGAAAAAACCCAAGCCGCGCTACACCCGCGGCGTCCTCGCCAAATACGCCGCGCACGTCAGCTCGGCCAGCCTCGGCGCCGTGACGGACAAGGATTTGGAGTTGTAATAGACAGGATTTACAAGATTCACAGGATGGACCTGAAAATCGACTGAATCCTGTCAATCATGTAAATCCTGTCCAATGCCTCCGGCCTTATAGCAACCGCAACTGCAACTGCCGCTTCTTCTCCGGCCACTCTTTGTCGATGATGCTGAACATCGCCGTGCTGCGGACGTATCCGTCGTAGTTGATCATGTGGTTGCGGAGCGTGCCCTCGTATTTTGCGCCGATGCGTTCGATGGCCTTGCGCGACGCCTGGTTGCGCGAGTCCGTCTTGATCTGCACGCGGATCGCGCCGAGTTTCTCGAATGCGTGTTCGAGCATCAGGAACTTCGCGTGGGTGTTCACGAAGGTCCGCTGGTAGTCGATGCCGATCCACGTCCACCCGATTTCCATGCCGCGGTTGATCCGCTGGATGTCCATGAACCGCGTCGTGCCGGCGACCCGGTTGTCGCCCTTGTGAATCGTCGCGAACGGCAACTCGGTGCCTTTCGCGTGATTGTCGAGCGCCGTCTGGACGAATGCGCGCATGTCGTCCAGCGTCCGCGGCTGCGGAATACGCAGGTAGCGCCAGATCGTCGGGATGCGCGCCTGCTCGAGCAAAGCCTCCGCATGCGCCATTGTCAACGGCTCCAGCCGGACCAGCGCCGACTCCAGAACCACCGGCTGCGGGTCAAACGCCTCCTTTGCGTCCTTCTTCTCCCCGAATAACTCCTGAAATGTTGGCATCGCCAATTTCCTCATAGCACGATTTCAATAAGTCTCGGCCCCGGCTCACTCATCCGTCGCCGCAGGGCATCATACAGCGCCTCGGCGTTCTCGGGCCGTTCGGCGGGCACCCCCATGCCCTGCGCCAATGCGCACCAGTCGATGTCCGGCCGGCGCAAGTCGGTCATCGCGTCCGCCGCTGGGCCCATCTCCGCGCCGTTCGCCGCGCGGCCGAACTCCGTCCGCAGAATTTGGTACTTCCGGTTCACGAGGATCACGTTCGTAACATTCAGCCCCTCGCGCGCCTGTGTCCAGAGTGCTTGCGGCGTGTACATCCCGCCACCGTCGGCCTGTAGCGCGAGCACCGGGCGATCCGGACACGCCACCGCCGCGCCGGTCGCCGCAGGCAGGCCGAACCCTATTCCGCCGCCGGTCAGGTACATCGCCGAGTGGCGCGGCGCGTTCCGTGTAAGGTGGTACGCCGGTCCGCCGGAGGTCGCCGATTCGTCCGTGATGATCGCGCCTTCCGGCAATGCCGCCGCGATCGCCGCGCCAACGGTCTTGGTCGTCAATGGTCCCCGTGGCGCGTCGTGTTGTTCCGAGTCAATCACGTCCAGCGTGAATGTCTCCGACCCCAGCGTCGATTCCAGCGCGGCAAGATATGGCGCGGCGGATGCCTCGGGACTGCACAACACGACCGCTTCGCACCCGCCAGGCAGAAGCGAATTCGGATGCCCCGGATACTGGAAAAACGACACAGGCGACCTCGCGTCGACCAGCAACAAATGCGTCAAACCTTCCAGCCGCTTGAGCACATCCTCGGGGAAATAGGGGAGACGCGTCACCTCCGGCAGTCCCACTCCGCGATCCATCCGCCCGGGAAACGGCTCGCAGAAAAGTTTCGCGCCGGTCTTCGCCGCGATCCGACCCGCCGCCAACAACTCCGCCTCAAGCAGCGCCGGCCCACCCAGCAGCATCCCGACCCGCGCGCCGCTCAACAGGACCTTTGCGGCGGTCTCGAC
Source organism: uncultured Nitrospirales bacterium (assembly GCA_964449475.1). GTDB lineage: Bacteria > Hydrogenedentota > Hydrogenedentia > Hydrogenedentales > VFKU01. The sequence continues at coordinate 2,952 of CAYUZD010000113.1, read as the reverse complement.
TACGCCCGAATCCACCGCCGCCGATTGCGCGCCCGGTTCACGCGCGAGATCTTCCGTCTCGCTCCCGCGCGCGTTCGCTTCCATCAAGTCCGCGGGCAGGATCAGCGTCGCTATACGTCCCGGCCGCGTGCCCGCGTGGTCGATCGCCTGGCGCACGCACGCGCCCAACGTCTCCGGCACGCGCGCGGTATGCACCCACGACGACATCGGCCGCGCGAGCGTCGCGATGTCGGACGTGAGCGGCGCGTCGAACGGCAGGTGCCGTTGCGGATGGTCGCCGACCAGATTGACGACGGCGCTGCCCGCGCGCCGCGCGTTGTGCAGGTTTGCCGCGCCGTTCGCGAATCCCACGCCAAGGTGCAACAGCGTGAGCGCGGGTTTCCCGGCCATCCGCGCGTACCCGTCCGCCATCCCGGTGCACACGCCCTCGAACAACCCCAACACCGGCCGGATCCCGGGCACGGCGTCCAGCGCGTTCACGAGCGCCATCTCCGTCGTCCCAGGATTGGCAAAACACACCCCAACCCCGCGCGACGCCGCAATTCGTAACACTAGTTCAGCGCCCGTCATCCGTTCCAACCCTGTTCCGCGGTCAAAAATAGCCCGTTATCGTAATCCTAATCGTCATCGTAATCGTAATAGGCGCTCAAGATCGGGTGGCGACCGTAAGCGGGTTATGATCAGGCCTACAGTCGCCAAGGAATTGAGGCCACGCCCGCCGTCCCCGTACCATTCGCAACATCCAACTCCCGATCTCTGAGAACCGTGAATTCCGAACCCCTCCACACCCTCATCATCGGCGGCGGTATTTCCGGCCTGGCGTGTGCGCACCGACTCGCGCGTGAACTCGGGCCGGACCGCGTCCGGCTACTGGAGGCGTCGGACTACCTTGGTGGCCACGTCCGCACGACGCGCGAGGCAGGGTATCAGCTCGACTGGGGTCCGAACGGTTTTCTGGATCGTGAACCCGCCATGCTCGACTGGATTCGCGAACTGGGCCTTGAGAGCGAACTCGTCCAAGCCAACCAGGCCGCCGCCCGGCGGTTTCTACTCCGAGACGGCGGCTTGGTCGAATTGGTCGGCCCGCCGAAGTTTCTGGTCGCGCCGGTGCTTTCCGTGAGAGGGCGCGTGCGCCTCATGCGCGAGCCGTTCATTCCGCCCAAGCGCGACGACGCGCCCGAGAGCGTCTACGACTTCGCCGCACGCCGCATCGGTCGCGAGGCGGCGGACACGCTCGTGAGCGCCATGGTCCTCGGCGTCTTCGGCGGCGACGCGAAACAACTCTCGCTCAAACACTGCTTTCCGCGCATGGCGGCGATGGAACGCGAGTACGGCAGCCTGTTCAAAGCCATGCTCGCCAAACAACGCGAAGCCCGCGAGACCGCTCGCAACGTCGCGCAGGATGGGGGAGGGTCGCGCCCCCGCGCGACCGCAGGCGGACCCACCGGCCCGGGTGGCACGCTGACGTCCCTGCGCGGCGGCATCGGCCATCTTGCCGAGCGCGCCGCCGAGGTCCTGGGTGACGTCGCACAGACCGGTGAAGACGTCGCAGGGATCGCTCGCGATGCGGACGGCTTCCTCGTGGCGCACGGTCGCGCGGGAGCGCGACCCTCCCATGTTCGCGCGAAATCTGTTGTCCTTGCCGTGCCTGCGTTCGTCGCCGCCCGATTGATGGGTCAGCTCGCGCCCGATGCCGCGTCACGACTTGATAGCGTCAAGTACGCCTCGATCGCCGTTGTCTGCACCGGGCACCGCCGTGATCGGGTCCGCCACAATCTCGATGGTTTCGGCTATCTCATTCCGCCCAAAGAGAACCGCCGCACGCTCGGTTGTCTCTGGACTTCAAGCATCTTCGACGGTGCGACCCCGAACGATCACGTCCTGCTCCGCTCGATGGCCGGTGGCGCGCTCCATCCCGGTCTCGTCGATGCTTCTGACAACGATCTGCTCGCCGCCGTCCGCAGGGACGTGTTCGACATCCTCGGCATTCAGGGCGACCCCGAGTTCGTACGCATCTTCCGACACCGCCGCGCCATCCCGCAGTACGGCCTCGACCACGACGCGGTGCTCGCCGCGGCCGACGCCGCCGAGCGTGCGCATCCCGGGCTGTACTTCACAGGGAGCGCCCTGCGCGGGGTCGCCATGATCGACTGTGTCGCGGACGCGTTCCGCGTGGCAGACAGCATTCTGAAAACGCGCCAGGGCTGAGTTCCGCAGTGTCGTGCCGCTCTCGACGCCGATTTGTTAGACTGGATTATCCCGAAGGGAAATCACGAATCGAAGAAGAGGCATTCACTTGGCAGTCACACCAGAATACCGGCCTGCATTCGGGACCGGGGAGGAGCAGCGCATCACGCGCGAACCATTCCCCAACTCGTGCAAGGTCTACGTGCAGGGTTCCGATCCCAGCATCCGCGTGCCGATGCGCGAGATCGTCTTGTCGCCGACGAAGACCGCGTCCGGCCGCGAGGTGAATCTGCCGCTCACCGTCTATGACACCTCCGGCCCATACACGGATCCCGACGCGGGTATCGACGTGCATCGAGGCCTCCCGCCGGTTCGCCTCGAATGGATCCAGGCGCGCGGTGATGTCGAGGAACTCAGCCGCATCAGCTCCGATTTCGGCCGACAACGGGAAGAAGACCCGCTATTGGCCCCGATCCGTTTTGCGCGCACGCGCAATCCGCTCCGTGCCAAGACCGGTGCGCGCGTCACTCAAATGCACTATGCCCGCCACGGCATGGTTACGCCGGAGATGGAATACATCGCCATCCGCGAGAACCAGCGGTGCGAACTCGTCGCCGAGGCGTTGCGACGGCAACACCCCGGCCGCGATTTTGGCGCCGCCATTCCGAAGGCGATCACGCCGGAATTCGTCCGCGACGAAGTCGCGCGGGGCCGCGCGATCATCCCGGCGAACGTCAACCACCCCGAGATCGAGCCGATGATCAT
>CAYUZD010000112.1:2763-9820 GCA_964449475.1 uncultured Nitrospirales bacterium | reverse complement strand
ACGGGATTCACACATCATGCGCAGGTTCGTGCTCACCATCGCCTTGTTTGCTTCCACCTTCGCAGCCGCGGAAGAACCCGCGAGGTGGGTCGAGTACAAGGGTCACGACGGCCCCGGCAAGGGCAAGCACATCGTCTTTGTCACCGGCGACGACGAGTACCGCGGCGAAGAATCCATGCCGCAGATCGCGAAGATCCTCGCCGTGCGTCACGGTTTTGATTGCACCGTCCTCTTCGCGATCAACAAGGAGTCCGGCGCGATCGACCCGGCGACGCAGGACAACATCCCCGGCCTTGAAGCGCTGGATTCCGCCGACCTCATGGTGCTGTTCCTGCGGTTCCGACAATTGCCGGACGATCAGATGAAGCACATCATGGACTACACGAACTCCGGCCGGCCGATTGTCGCGCTACGCACCTCGACGCATCCGTTCTTCTACACGGACGCGACGCGCGCCTACGCGAAGTGGAACTGGAACAGCAAGGACCCGGCCGGTGGCTATGGCCGCGAGGTGCTCGGCGAGACGTGGGTCAGCCATTACGGCCACCACAACGTCCAGGCGACGCGCGGGATCGTCGCGCCGGGTATGGAGGAGAGCCCGCTCGTGCGCGGCTGCGAGGATGTTTTCGGCCCATCGGACGTCTACGAAGTGCGCGACCTCACGGGCGACTCCAAACCTGTATTCCTCGGCCAGGTCCTCGCGGGCATGAACTCTACCGATCAGCCGGTCTCAGACAAGAAAGAGTTGCCGATCGCGTGGACGAAAACTTACACCGGTACAAGCGGCAAGCCCTCACGCGTTTTCACGACGACCATGGGCCACTCATTCGATTTCAAGAGTGAAGGTGTCCGTCGCATGGTCGTAAACGGCGTCTACTGGGCCGTCGGTCTCGAGGGCCAAATCCCCGAACGCGCCAACGTCGAGTTCGTCGGCGACTACGACCCCACCGACATCGGCTTCGGCACCCACAAGAAGGGCGTCATGCCCGCCGACCACGCGCTGGTGGAGAAGTAATCGGGAGGGTCGCGCTCCCGCGCGACCACACGCCCTTCAACACCCGTTCGCGATCAGTCTCTCGTCCAGGAACTTTTTCGCCCGAGGCACGTCCGCCTCATCCAGATGTTCGATGATGATCGGGATGTTCGGATGTTCCCGCGACAGCCGTTGCAGATATAGATCGTAGTTCAGCGATCCCAACCCCGGCGGCGGTAGCTCAATTTTCCCCACGCCGCGCAGCGCGTGGCCCTCGCCCGCGTCGATGTCCGCCAGTTGCACGCCCTTGTCTGACTCCGCGCGTTTCACATCCTTCGCGTGCGCAATCTTGATGTCGTCCGACAGCGCGTCAAAGATGTGGTCGAGCGTTTTGTCCATTTTGTCGATGTTGTGGACCTCGAAATAATTCGTCGGATCCATCAACAGTCCCAGGCACGGGTCCGGGATCTGCGCGAACAGTTTCAGCGTCTCCTCGACGGACCCGATTACGTTGTTGACGTACGTCTCCACGCAGAACACCGCGCCGTAGTTGCTCGCGCACTGCACCATCTCGCCGATCGCGTCCCGGCACTCCGCGTACCCCTCCGGCGTCTTGTTCTTCGGATGGTGCATCCAGTCGCTGTCCGGGTGGAACGTCCCGGTCTCGCTGATCACGTACGGCGTGCCGAGTTCCCGTGCATGCCGGATGATGCGCTTGAGCCGTTTGTGGTTCCGTTTGCGCGTGTCGGGGTCCGGATGCACGAGGTTCGTGTAGCCCGACACCGCGCAGATCGGCAGGTCGTACCGGCGGAACGTCTCGCGGATCGTCGCACAGGTCTCCGGCGTGATGTGCTCATCCGCGAGGTCCATGTCCTTGAATGACAGGTCGAGTTGCACGGTGTTGAACCCGTGCTCGCGAATCCGCCGCGCGGTCTCCTTGAGCGCATACGGGAAATACGCGGTAAAAATCCCGACCTGCAGCATTTTGCTTCCGCTCCGTGTGGCAGGGTTAAGCGGGGTGTGCTCAACCCTGTGTTCCTCGCGCCTCGCCGGGCTTCACTGCTTCGCCGCGATCCGCGCTCGCGATGGCCGCGAAGCACAGCGCCAGCCCACGCAAATTGTCTCGCCCGCTGTTGTACGGTTCGCGATCCTGTTCTATCGCGCATAGCAATTCCGCCATCGTACCAATGAACCCAAACGTAAACCACTCGCCCTCGAGCACCGGTCGCGCGACGCCCCCCGCCGAGTACAACACCACCGTCTGGTGGTTCAGGTCCGGCCCTTCGCTCCGCAGCGTCCCGCGCGTGCCCACGACCACCGTCGTGTCCCGCGCGCCGTGCCGCGACGCCGCGTCGAACGCGATGGACGCCTGTGCGCCTTCGTATTCGATCAGCGCCTGCGCCAGCATCGGCGACTGGTTCGTCTGGCCCGCGGCCCGGCCGCGCGTGGCGAACACGCGTTTCGCCGCGCGATCCCGGAGGAAACACGACACGATGTCGAACCAATGAATCCCGAAGTCGAACAACACGAGATCGCGCATGGTATCGAACGCCGTCCCGCGCGTCCACGTGTGATCCCACTGCACCGACAGATGCGCGCTCGTGACGTCGCCGACGATCCCTCCGGCAATCGCCTGCCGGATGAAACTCCAGTGCGGCGCCCAGCGGCCGTTCTGGTTCACGGCCAGCCGCAGCCCGCGCTCGTCGGCGAGGTTGCATAACCGCTCGCCCACGTCGAGGTCCGTCACGAACGGTTTCTGGCTCAGCACATGCTTGCCCGCGCGCAATGCCGCCTCGATCATCTCGCCGCGCACGTCGGGATGCACGGCGAAATCGACCACGCCTACGTCGTCCCGCGCGATTAACTCACGCCAGTCGTCACACACAACGGCATGCGGCGCAAACTCGTCGCGCCGCGCCTCCACCTTCACACGTGTCCGGCTGCACAGCGCGACGACTGGAAACCCCGCGTCGCGGTACGCCGCCAGGTGAAACGCCGACACCCCACCGCACCCAACCAGCCCGATCCCCGGCGACGGCCCGCGCGGCACCGGCGGCAAATAGTCCACCTGCGGCGCGAGAGTCTCCCGCTCCACCTGTTTCGAATCCACCCGCAAATCGAGGTCGCTCATCGAATCGCATTCTAGAGATTCAAGACCTCGCCACGAAAACCGCCGAAAGGATCCGAAACCCCACGAATGAAATATGATGCTGCGGCAATTCGTGATATTTCGAATCCCGTTCGGCCCTTTTCGTGGTTAATCCAGTCAGCGCGGCATGTTACGATGCGTTGGGTTCGCAAGGAGTGTCCGCATGTCGTTTCAATTGACCGCAGCTCAAATCGCTGATTTTCACCGCGACGGCTATCTGCTCGTCAAAGGCCTGTTCGACGCGGATGAGACGCGCCTGATGCTCTCGGCCGCGCGCGGCGATGCCGAGGTCGCCTCCCACGCGTACGACGTGCGCGACGCCGCCGGCCGGAACTCAAAACTCACGCTGTGGAACCATCCGTCGAACGACATCTTCGGCATGGCTGCGCGCTGCGAACGCGTCGTCAACGCGGCGGAACGTTTGCTCGAGGACGAGGTGTACCACTACCACTCGAAACTCTCCATCAAGGAGCCGCGCGTCGGCGGCGCGTGGGAGTGGCACCAGGACTACGGCTACTGGTACCAGAACGGTTGCCTGTTCCCCGACATGCTCTCCGTCATGATCGCACTCGACCCGTCCACGCGCGAGAACGGCTGCATGCAGGTGCTGCGCGGCTCGCACAAGATGGGCCGAATCAACCACAACCTCACGGGTGACCAGACCGGCGCGGACCTCGAACGCGTCGCGCACGCGAAGAAGATGTTCGATCTCGTCTATTGCGAGATGGATCCCGGCGACGGGTTCTTCTTCCACGGCAACACGCTGCACGCCTCCGCGCCCAACGATTCCGACAAACCGCGCTGGGTCCTCATCTGCTGCTACAACGCGCGGCACAACGACCCGGTGAAAGACCACCACCATCCGCGCTACACGCCGCTGCAGAAGGTCCCCGACTCGGCCGTGCGCCAGGCCGGCGCCGCCCAACTCGACCCTGCCCGCGCCTACCTCGATCCGGCGCGCGACAAAACGACGAAAGCTGGCAAGAAGTAGTCAGATGTATAAATGAAATCGTCACAGCAATTTTAGAGGTTCCGGTATTGCACCTAACGTACCTAGACGAATCATACGATGAATCGACGTTCGTTTTGACAGCGTTGGTGATTCCCGAGAAGGAATGGAATGCATCATTCTCGCTCATACGTGAGTGGCGACGTAGTCTGCGCCGCTCTGATGGAATTTATGTACACAAGGAACTTCACGCATGGAAGTTCGTGTCTGGTCGAGGAGATATCTCTTCTCGGGTAGTTTCGCGAACTCGACGAGCACAATTGTTCGGCAATGCGTTGGATCTGGTCGCGTCTCTACCCAGCTCTCTATACTTAACGCCGTATTCCCCACGAATCAGATGGAATGGGCATATGAACGCATGATTAATCGATTAAATCGGACCATGGAGGCCAGAGATGACAACACTCTTCTGTTCTTCGACGAGGGAAACGAAAACTGGATAACAAAATTGATTCGGAAGATGCGTGTTTTCAACCCGATCCCCAGCGATCGCGGGACATGGGACACAGGTTCGCGCATCAGGAATCTACCAACCGCTCGAATCATCGAGGACCCAGTGTTCAAGGACTCCGCACACTCCTACTTCATTCAACTTTGTGACTTTTGCTCATACTCTCTGTTGCGCAGAGAAAGCCCCACGGAACGCGCCAGGCGGTACGGAATAGATCGTGCGTTTTCGCGACTTTCGCCCGTACTTTTTAGACAGGCGAACCGGCGCGACACTGAAGGAATAATTCGGCCCTAAATGAAAAGCAGCCGGTCACGCGGAAGCGTGGTCGGCTGCGAATAAGCAGGGCCTACCCCCACCACCGAGGATGGGATCGGTCCTACATCGGCTAGGATAGCGAATTTGTCCGCGATTCGCAATCGATCAGAATTCCCCGGGCCTAAGTTCATAGCGCCAAGCCAAACGCTACGCTCCGTACATTTTCGGACGCGCCACGCGCCAGATGACAATTTCGGACGCGCCTTGCGACGAATCCCGTCGAAGAATATACGCAAAATCGACATTTTCAGTCCAGCTCGATCTGGGCACGCACGTTGCTCAGTGCCGTCAAGAGTTTTTGGGATAACGCGGATTCAAAAGGGGACTCTGACGACCATGAACGGAAATGAGACGATTGAAGACATGTTGGCGATGCTCTACCAGGCCCAGATGCGGATTTTCCGCACCGATTGCGAGCGCGTGTTCGCGCCGCTTGAGGACCTGACCAAAGACGCCGAGTTCGGCGTCAAGGGCGAACTGATTTTCGCGGTCTAAGGATCGCTCGCAAGCGGAAGGCACGACCAAACACGAGAGGGGCGCCGGACGGATCCGGCGCCCCTTCCGTTTCAACTGGTGAAGTTCAACCCTGCTCGTCTGCTGACGGCCCGTAGATACTCGGCACCGGTTGCCCGAGCAGGCGCAGGTACACCGAGAGTTGCCCGCGATGATGTACCTGATGGTTCAGCACCCACGTGCGGATCACCGCCACCTTCGGCATTTCGAGCAGCGTCTGTCCCTTCTGCGTCATCTTCCACGGTTTCATCAACAACTGATCGGTTACGCCGCCCTTCATCGCCTTGAGCGTGTCCGCGACGAGCGTGTCAAAAGTCTGCAACAGGTCCGCCTTCGACTTCGGTTTGTACGCCTCGTAATTGTCAATCTTGAACTCGTCGTGGGCCAGCGTGTCCGGCGTCCAGCCCTGGATCTCGACGATGTGCGCCGCGAGCGCGCCCGCCGTCATCGATTTGTCGTGGGGCTTCCACCCGTACTTGTCCTCCGGCACGCGCTCGATGACCTTGCGGGTCACGCCGGTCTCGTACTGGTATTCCATGGCCAACGCGTCAATCATTCCCATGAGACTGCTCCTCCATGCGCTCCCGCGGGATCGGGTGCGCGTTAAGACGCTCTTGATCCAATCTCGCTGCAGGATTCGAGAATCTCGCGCGACGTGTCGCCGCCAGCAACGCTGCGCGACATGACCAACCCGCCGACCAGCCCCGCGAGGAACTGCCACGCCTGCGCGCGCCGCTCGGATTCCGTCGCGCCCTCCATACGCTCGGCGAACATGCCGATCATCCGGTTCAGCCCGCCCTCGAACCATCGCCGCGTGTCCGCATCCGCGCGCTGCAAATCGCCGCACAGCGCCGCGAGCACGCAGCCGCCGCCGGGGTGGTCGCGGTGTTGTTCCGTCAGGTAGAAGCCCGCGACCGCCCGCCGCCACGGCTCGCCGCGCAGCGCCGGGTCCATCGCGTCGAACCGCCGGCGCATCTCGATCAGCGCCTCTTCCATGGACGTGCGGAACAGGTCCTCCTTCGACTCGAAATGTTTATAGAACCCGCCGACCGTCAATCCGCACGCGTCCATCACGTCAGGCACGGTCGTCGCCTTCACGCCGCGCTCGCGGAACATCTGCGACGCCGCGCGCACGATTCTCTGCCGGGTCTCTTCCTTTGTCATCGGTCTACTTCGCCGCCGCGGGCACGAGCGCGCTCACACGCACCGGCACGTGTTTGTGGAACGGTGTCTTCGCGATCGCGTCGCAATGGTTCGAGTCGGTCAGGTCGTTCACGTTCGGCCCGAGCTGCCGCAGTACGCCGCCCTCGTCCTCCAGCATGCCGTACCCGTGCGGCAGCGACACCAGACCGCGCCGCACTTCGTCCGTCACGCTCACGCGCGCTTCGACCGACCCGCGCCGCGACTCGACCCGCGCCGGGTCGCCGTCGGCGAGCCCCAGTTCAGCCGCATCTTCCGGATGAATCTTCAGCGCACCGTCCGCGTCCTTCTTGCGCCAGGCGCCGCTGCGGAAAATCTGGTTTGCGTTGTATGATCGCCGCTCACCGGCCTGTAGTACGAACGGGAACTCCGTGTCGTGCGTCTCGTCGTCCAGCGCGCGGATCTCGTCGAACATTTCTGCAATCGGCAGATGGATCTTGCCGTCCT
>CAYUZD010000112.1:0-2663 GCA_964449475.1 uncultured Nitrospirales bacterium | reverse complement strand
AGCGCGCGGATCTCGTCGAACATTTCTGCAATCGGCAGATGGATCTTGCCGTCCTTGTGCCGGATGAATTTCCAGGTGTCCGCGTACGTGTGCTCGCTCAACACGGTCGCCTCGCATTTCATCACGCGCGAGAACAGCGCCTCGGCCAGCCCTGCGCCCTCGTCCCGGATGCCCGCGCGCACCATTTCCTTGCCGTATTTCGCCGCGTACATCTGGCACGCGGTCCACAACACGGCGGCCGACTGCGCGCCGTCCGGCAGCGCCTTGCCCAAGGTCGAATACAGCAACAGCGGCGCGAGCCGCGCGAGGTTCGGTTTGCGTTTCAGCGTGAATCCGAGCGCAAGAGGATACAACCGAAGCCTTGGCACCTTGCGATCGATCTTCGCGATTGTTTCGAGCACCGGGAACCGCTCCGGTATCGCGCCCATCGCGACAACGAGCCGACGGTAGATCTCCGGTTCGGTCAATGTCCCCTCCAACGGCGGCAGGATCGGCTTGCGGAAGTGGAAATAGTTTTTCGGGAAGTAGAAGTTGAAGAATGTCGCCTCGTACTTCTCGAACTGCGACGTCGCGGGGAGCACGTAATGCGCCATGCGTGCGGTCTCCGTCATCGCGACGTCGATCACGACGAGGCATTCCAATTTCTCGAACGCCTTGCGGTAGGCGCGCGAGTCCGCGCCGGTCAGCACGGGGTTCCCACTGTCCACCACCAGCCCGCGAATCCGGTCCTTGTGGTCGGTGTCGATCTCCTGCGGCAGCACGTTCGGCGGGTACAGCTTGCCGATCTCGCGCGTCCCCGTCACTTTCGTCGGCAACCCGCCCGCCTCTGGCTCCTCCGAGTGGCCGATGAGCGGCAGGAACGCCGTGTGGAACACGTTCGTGCCTTCCTTGCCGAAGTGACCGGTCACGAGGTAGAGCAATCGCGCGAGGTAATTGTTCAACGTGCTGTGCGGCGTGTGTTCGAGGCCCAGATCCGTCCGGATGCAGGCCTTCTCCGCCTTCGCGTAGCCCCGCGCGACCTCACGCACCCGCGCGGGATCCAATCCCGCCTCGCGCGCGTACGCATCGACCGGAATCGACATCAGCAGCGCGCGCACGTCGTCCCAGCCCATGCAACGCTCAGCGATGAACTTCTTGTCCTCAAGCCCTTCCTGCACGATCGCGCCCAGCATCGCGAGCATCAGGTGCGCGTCGCCGCCCGGCCGCACCTGCAGGAAAACGTCCGCCTTCTCCGCCGTCTCCGTGCGCAGCGGATCGACCACGACCAGCGTGCGGTTCGGGTCCTTCGCGAAATCCTGGATCAGCGTACGCGCCTGCGCCATGCCGTGCGACTGCCACGGGTTCGACCCGATCACGAGCAGGTAGTCCGCGTGGTGCGCGTCCTCGGTCGGGTGGCAGTTCTGCTTGCCGAACAGCTTGCCGTCGATCCAGAACCCGCCGGTCTTCTCCTGCGCGAGTGAGGTGTAGATGTACCGCGTGCCCAGCGCCGCGCGGAACGCCGTGCCGTAGACGCCGCCCAGGTGGTTGCCCTGTCCGCCACCGCCGAAGTACGCCAGCGTGTGTCCGCCGTGCGTGTCCCGGATCGATTTCAGCTTCGCCGCGATTTCCGCGATCGCCGTGTCCCACGACACCGGCTCGAAGGTCCCGTCCGCGCGACGCCGCAACGGCGTCGTCAACCGGTGCTTGTCGTTCTGGTAGTAATCGAGCCGCTGCGCCTTCTGGCACGCGTACCCCTCGGACAACGGGTGGCTCTTGTCGCCCTTGATCTTGGCGATGTGCCCGTCCTCGACCAGCACCTCAATCCCGCAGTTCACGCTGCACAAAATGCACGCCGTCTTCTGCCAGTTCCCCGCTTCCTCGCGTACGGTCGCCATCGGACTGTACCCTCCAGAAATCGCCCGAAATCAGCCAGAGGCCAACTGGATTATGATCATAATCCAACAGGGTGTCAAGACGCCCTGTTGGGGCCTAATTTCAGCCAATTTACGCGGTTTTGCCGTCCGCCGCCGCTAGCAGTCTGTCCAAATCCAGCGGCAAGGTGTACATTGCCAGGCCCCCATCCGCCGTGCGCGGCCAGTCTTCGGCGGGGCGGTCCCAGTACAGTTCCAGCCCATTCTGATCCGGATCGCGAAGGTACAGGGCCTCGCTCACACCATGATCGCTCGCGCCTTCCAGCGGCACTTTCGCCTCAATCAGCCGCCGAAGCGCCACGCCCAGCGCGGCGCGATCGGGATACAGAATCGCCACGTGATACAACCCAGTGCTGCCGGGCGGCGGCGGCGATCCGCCGACGCTCTCCCAGGTGTTCAGTCCGAGGTGGTGGTGATACCCGCCGGCGGAAACAAACGCTGCGCCGTTGCCGATGCGTTGCATCACTTCAAATCCTAGTACTCCGCAGTAAAACCGCAGCGCTCGATCTAGATCCGCGACTTTGAGGTGCGCGTGTCCGATGCGCACGCGCGGATCGATGCTCGCCATTTCTTCGCTCATCGTTGTCGCGCCTCCATTCTTGGGCCGAAAACAAACGCAGCGCCGATCGGGTCAACCGGCGCTGCGCAAGAATTGTTACCGTTACTGCGCGAGTTCGAAGAGGCCCGCCGCGCCCTGCCCGCCGCCGACGCACATCGTCACGACGCCGTAGCGCGCCTTCTTCTCGATCATCT
>CAYUZD010000111.1:0-9867 GCA_964449475.1 uncultured Nitrospirales bacterium | reverse complement strand
ATCGGAGACGCTGACGCCGAACGCCTCGTTCGGCAACAGGTGATTTCCCCCGGCGATCTCGCCGAGGCCCGCAAGCGCGAAGAGGCCAGCGGCACCCCTTGGTACCGCCAGCTCGTTCAAATGCAGAAGATCAGCTTTGGCGCGCTTAACGACGTCCTCCATTACGAGTTCCACTCGCCCTCCGCGCGCCAATCCCACGTCCAGCTCGGCCAGGCCCTGCTCGACGCCGGCGTGCTCTCCGCCGATCAGCTCGAGCAAGCCCTCGCCAGCCAGCGTCGCAGCGGCAAACTCCTCGGCAGCGTCCTCATCGAGGAAAACTTCGTCACGCCCGACGAGATCGGCAAGGTCCTCGCCGATCAGTACGGCCTTGACTACGTCCCCGTCGGCGCCGCCGTCAGCCTACGCGACGCGCTCGACCTCGTCCCCGTCCAGGTCGCCAAACAGAAGGAGTTCATCCCGCTCTCGCTCGAGGGTGACCGACTCACCGTGCTCATCTCGGGTCCGCAGTCCCCCGCGCGCCTCAAGACCGTCGGCGTCATGCTCGGCGTGCGCATCCACCCCGTCATGACCGCCACGGCCGACCTCAACGCGGAGATCGATCGCCGTTACCACGGCCGCGGCGATCGACGCCTGCATCACGAGCCTAAGCCCGCGTCGGCTCGCGCCGTGGAGGCCGACCCGGCCCCCGCGCCCCGGCCCGCCGAACCCCGCACGAAACCCGTCTCTCCGCCCGCGGAGAGTCACAAGGAATCGCCCATCATGGACAGCACCGCCAGGCCCGAAACCAGCCGGTTCGACGACATCGCCCGCGAGGCCCAGGGCGTCCCCGTCGTCCAGCTCGTCACCACCATCATCGAGGGCGCCGTCAACTCCGGCGCGACGGACATCCACCTCGACCCGCAGGAGCCCGAAATGCGCGTGCGGTACCGCATCGACGGCGTCCTCCACGACGTGATGAGCATCCCGCGAGACATCGAGAGCGCCGTCGTCTCGCGCATCAAAATCCTCGCCGACGTCGACATCACAGAGACGCGCCACGCGCAGGATGGCCACATCAGCGTCCAGGTCGGCGATGCCGAGTTCGACGTCCGAGTCGCCACGCTCCCGACCTACCTCGGAGAGCGCGTCGTCCTGCGACTCCTCGATCAGTCGTCCGTTCTCGCCGGCATCAAGGATATCGGCCTCGAGAAGGAAGATGAGGAAAAGCTCTACCGCATCATCGATCAGCCCTATGGCATGATCCTCGTCACCGGCCCAACCGGTTCCGGCAAGACCACCACGCTCTATTCCTGCCTCAACGAAATGGACGTGATGACCGAGAGCATCGTCACGCTCGAGGATCCCGTCGAGTACCAGCTCTCCGGCATCAACCAGGTCCAGATCGATCCGGACATCGATCGCACCTTCGCCAGCGTCCTGCGCGCCGCGCTCCGGCAGGACATCGACGTGCTCCTCGTCGGCGAAATCCGCGATCCCGAGACCGCCCGCATCGCCATCCGCGCCGCGATGACGGGCCACCTCGTCCTCAGCACGCTCCACACCAACGACGCGCCCGAGGCCATCTCCACCCTGCGCAACATGGATATTCCGCCCTATCTCGTCGCGAGCGCCCTCACCGCCATCGTCGCGCAGCGCCTCGTCCGGTGCATCTGCCCGGACTGCAAAACCTCCTACGCGCCGCCCAAGCCGCTGCTCCGTTCGCTGCATCTGCCCGACACCACCAAAAAGCTCTACAAGGGCAAGGGGTGCGCCAATTGCTACCACACCGGAAACCGCGGCCGGACCGGTATCTTTGAGATCCTGGAAATCACCGAGGCCGTCCGGAAACTGATCATCGAGGAAAAACCCGTCTCCGAAATTGCCAAGGATGTCAAGCTGAAGACCATGGCCGATCGCTGTCGGCAGAAGGTCAAGGACGGCACGGTGACCGCCGAGGAATTCCTGCGCGTGATCCGCACCTGATGGGTTCGCCGAGTGTCTTGTAATCCCTCCGATCCTCTGCTAGCATGACGTGCGTCACGGCGGAAATCCTTCGTAAATTCGCGTGTTTTCGCGGCCTTTGGGGCAGGAAGCGCACGCACCGTGCTTTTCCACTCGCTGCGGTGTATAAGTGGATGGTTCACGGTGAGTCGCGGGGGAAAACGCCTGATTTCGTCCACACCCATAGCCGTTTTTTCTTGAGTCGCGGATGGGTCCGTGGATGAACGTGGAGAATCCCATACACCTTCTCCACGAAATACAAGACACATAAGGCCATGACGGTAACGAAGTTCGGAAGTTCTCCAGCCCTAACTAGCGGCTCTACTACTGCTACTGGGTTTAGATCTAAACTTATTCATTCGTATAGGGTGAGGGAATCGCTCCGATGAAGATCGTCATTCCAAGACAAGACCTGCTCGATGCCGTGAACAAGGTCAAGACGGTCGTGTCTGCAAAATCCGCTCTGCCCATCCTCTCGCATATCCTCATCGAAGCGGAGAAAGGCCGCATACGCCTCTCCGCGACCGACCTCAAGGTGAGCATCGAGTGTTCTGTCGATTGTGAAGTGAAGAAGCAAGGTTCGATGACGGTTTCGTCGCATCGGCTCGCCAGCATCCTGACCGAACTCCCCGAAGCGGACATCACGCTCGAACTCGGCGAGAGCAACGTCATTCGTCTCGAATGCGGCAAGATTCACACGCGCCTGTTCAGCATGTCGCCCGAGGAATTTCCCCCGATTCGGCAGTTGGAAGACGTTGAGCCGCTTGTACTTCCACAGACGATGCTGAAGGGTATTTTCGACAAGACCTCGTTCGCGATTTGCACTGACCAGGCCCGATACAACCTCACCGGTCTCCTGATGGAACTTAAGAACGGCGCGTTGACCGCCGTCGCCACCGACGGTCGGCGTATGAGCCTCTATCGCGAAAACGAAGGCATTATCGATGGCGTGAAGCTCAAGGTCATCGTACCCGGCAAACTCATCCAGGAACTGATGCGCCTTCTCAGTGGCGATGGCGACGTCAGCGTCTACCTCGGCGAGAACCAGGCCGCGTTCGAGTTCGACTCGTTGCGCCTCACCACCGCGCTCATTGAAGGCACGTTCCCGAACTACGAAATGGTGGTTCCGCAAAAGCACGACAAGGTCGTCAAGCTCGGGACCGCGCAACTCCTCGAAGCCGTCCGCCGCACACGCACGATGACCAACGAGAAGTTCAACTCTGTCCGGTTCAAACTCGACGACGGTGTACTGAAACTGAGCGTTGTCACGCCCGAGGTCGGCGAGTACGAAGAAGAGATCGCGATCGATTACGACGGCGACTCGATGGAGATCGCGTTCAATCCCGATTTCCTCGTCGATATCCTCAAGCATCTCGACACGGAATCCGCGCAGCTCGTGCTCAAGGACGCGATGAGCCCCGGCATCCTCAAACCTTTCAGCGAAGATGAAGAAGACAAGTACATCAACGTCGTCATGCCCATCCGGATTTCGTGATTTTCGGGCCCGGTGAATAACTTGTGAATCCACACGCCCTCACCGGAATATGTTGACGCTGAAAACCTCCCGCCCGGTAGGAACCTTTATTACACCGTCCTCGGTTCAAGCGATAAGATCCTTCTCTACAACAACTTACATATCAACTTACATAATCGCCGGACATCCATCGGGTTTTTCCCAATATACGGAGCGGAGCGTCAACTAACTATTCCTCTTGGGGATTAATTGGGGAAAACTCTCCTCGATACAAGGTCTCAACGTGGCACGATTTCTCGTTACAGGCGGCGCAGGATTCATCGGCTCGCACATTGCCGCGGCTCTGGTCCAGCGAGGCGGCACTGTCCGGATCCTCGACAACTTTCTCACCGGCAAGCGCGCGAACATCACGCATCTCGCGTCACCCGCCGAAATCATCGAGGGCGACATCTGCAACTCCGCCACGCTCCACCGCGCGATGAATGGCGTCGACTATTGCCTGCATCAGGCTGCCATCCCGTCTGTGCCTCGGTCCGTCGCCGATCCGGCCGCGTCAAACGATGCGAACGTTTCCGGTAGCCTCGCGGTCTATCTCGCCGCGCGCGACGCCGGCGTCAAGCGCGTCGTCGTCGCCTCGTCATCGTCCGTCTACGGCCCCGGCGCGCCGGTCCCCACGCCCGAATCCGCGCCGCTCGCGCCGGCCTCTCCCTACGCCGTCACCAAGGCCGCCGCCGACATGTACGCCGCCGTCTGCTCCGCCCTCTACGGCATCGACATCGTCTGCCTGCGCTACTTCAACGTCTTCGGTCCGCGCCAGGATCCCCAGTCCCAATACGCCGCCGTGGTCCCGAAGTTCATCACGTCGCTGCTTCGCGGCGAAGCACCCGAAATTCACGGCGACGGCAGCCAGTCGCGCGATTTCAGCTACATCGACAACGTCGTCGAGGCAAACCTGACCGTCTGCGGACCCGACCGCCCCATGGCCGGCGCGTACAACGTCGCGTGCGGCACATCGACCAGCGTGCTCGAACTCTACAACGCGATCTCCGGCATCCTAGGCGTCGAGATTCCCCCGATCTTCACCGAGCCCCGCGTCGGCGACATCCCCAACTCCCTCGCCGATTGCCGCAAGGCGCGCGACACCTTCGGCTACACCGCGCGCATCAGCGTGCGCGAGGGCCTCGAACGCACCGTGGGCTGGTACCGAAAGAACTGGAAGTAGGTTGCGCTGTTGTTGGTGGGACAGGCGGGGACGCCTGTCGGCGAAGCACTACCGAGGCTACAGCAACTCCGCGATCTGCACCGCGTTGTACGCCGCGCCCTTGAGCAGGTTGTCCGACACAATCCACATGCTCAGCCCGCGCGGGTGCGACACGTCCTCGCGGATGCGCCCCACAAACGTCTCCCACCGGCCCTCGCACTCCGTCGCCAGCGGATAGACCTGCTTCTTCAGATCGTCCCGGACGATTACGCCCGGCGCCTTGGACAGCAGCTCCCGCGCGCGGTCCGGCGTCAGTTTGTCGCGTGTCTCGATATTCACCGATTCGCTGTGCCCCGTCCGCACCGGCACGCGCACCGTCGTCGCCGTCACGCGAATCGACGCATCCCCCATGATCTTCTTCGTCTCGTTGATCATCTTGATTTCTTCGGTCGAATACCCGTTGTCCGCGAACGCGTCGCTCTGCGGGATCTGCGGCAGGCAATTAAACGCGATCGGATGCGGGAACACATGGCATTCCGGCTCTTGCCCGTCGAGCACCGCCCGGGTCTGCTGATCGAGTTCCTCCAGCGCCTTAATCCCCGCGCCGGACACCGCCTGGTACGTCGACACGATCACCCGCTCGATCCTCGCCGCGTCGTGCAACGGCTTCAGCACCACCACCATCTGGATCGTCGAACAGTTCGGGTTCGCGATAATCCCGTGGTGCTTGCGCGCCTCCTGCCCGTTCACCTCCGGCACCACCAGTGGCACTTCCGGGTCCATTCGCCACGCGCTCGAGTTGTCGATGACGACGCACCCGTCCTTCGCCGCGTACGGCGCGAACTTCTTGCTTGTCCCGCCGCCCGCGCTGAACAGCGCGACGTCGATTCCCTTGAACGAGTCCTCCTTCAAGACCTCGACCGGGATCTCCTCGCCCTTGAACGTCAGCCGCTTGCCCTTGGACCGTTCCGACGCGAGCAGCCGGATCGATTTCACGGGAAACTCCCGCTCCTCGAGCGTCTTCAGAATGTGGTGACCCACGAGGCCGGTCGCCCCGGCTACGGCTACGGTCTTGGCGGACATGCGAGGTCTGCGATGGCTCCCAGAAGGTTGGACTACGAACTCAGCTCAGAATATGCGCACCAGGGTGGAAACGGCGTCCCGCCGCATTCGCGCGGCTGCGGGGCCTCACCCCTCGGCGCTACGCGACCGCCTGCTCCAGCGCCGCGACGATCTTCGACTTCGGCTGCACGCCGATGAACCGGCCCTTCTCCTGGCCGTCCTTCATCACCAGCAACGTCGGAATCGAATTCACCCGGAACCGCGCCGCGAGGTCACCCTCGTTGTCGATGTTGACCTTCGCCACCTTCGCCTTGCCGACGTACTCCCCGGCGATCTCGTCCAGCACCGGCGCGATCATCCGGCACGGCCCGCACCACTCCGCCCAAAAATCCACCAGCGTCACGCCATTGCTCACCGATGTGTCAAAGTTCTGCGTCGTCAACTCCACGGCATTCGCCATCGCGCCTGTCTCCTTGGAAGCCTATCGAGGGGAAAACGGCCCCGTCATCGAGCTTATTCCCGCCAGCCCCACAGTATACCCGCCGCCCGGGCGCCCCTCAACGCCGTGCGTCCGTTGAAGGCCCCGCGCACGCCCCCTATAATGACGCCCCTCCAGGAGAGGTGTCCGAGTGGCTTAAGGAGCACGCTTGGAAAGCGTGTGTGCGTGTAAGCGTACCGTGGGTTCGAATCCCACCCTCTCCGCCACGAAATTCTCGTCCCGGCCGCCCGTCACGCGCCATACGAATCGAGCGCTCGCGGATGTGTTGCGCGCGAGCGAAATGGAACGATCCATGGTCAAGCTCACCTTCTGCCTCAAACGAAAAGCCGGCCTGACCCTCGAACAATTCCAGACCTATTGGTTCGAGAAACACGCGCCTCTCGTGCGCAAGCACGCCGCGACGCTCCGCATTAAGCGGTACGTGCAAACCCACTCGCTGGATCACGAGTTCAACACGGCACTTCGCGCCAGCCGAAACACCCCCGAAGGTTTCGACGGCGTCGCCGAACTCTGGTGGGACAGTATCGAGGACTTCGTCGCCTACGCCAGGACCGACGCCGGTCAGGAGGCGGCGATGGAATTGTTGCAGGACGAGGCCCAGTTTATCGACCACGAAAACTCGCCCCTGTGGATTTCGACGCAGAAGGTCGTCGTGGGAACCCCCGAACCCCAGTGAGGGCTTATCGAGCCGCGCTCTACTGCCCGCTCACCGTCAGCGACACCGAGGTCTCCGCGTCCGCCGCGCCAATCGTCACCACCAGCGTGCGCTGCTCCTTCGTGTAGCTCAGCATCGACATCTGCGGCTGCGTCATCGTGGTCTGTTCCGTCCACCCGTCCTTCGTGACGCGGTCCTTGTAAAATTCGGTGACCTTGTCGAGCGAGTCCGTCGTCGTCCCCTGAATCGTCGATCCTTCCGGCGCCGTCATCGCCGTCAGCAACTTCAACCCTTCGTACACCGGCACGTCGTCAGGCCAGTTGTCCGGCAACTTCGTGCCCTCGCCGAACGTCATCTGGCCGTCCGCCGTCGTGATCTTCATCGTCCCGGCGTCAACCTCGACGTCGCCCTCCTGCCCGCTCGATCGGATCGCCGACTCCATCGCCTGTTCCGTCGCCTCCTCGGGCGCGTCGTTGCCGCAACCCGCGGCCACCGCCGCAAGCACCGCCATCCACACAATCGACCGCAACACGCGCTGCATACGTTGTCTCCCCATGTCCCTTCCGATGCAGCGTGAGGCGGATCCGCGCGATTGCCGATCCGTGCTCGCCTCACACTAGGTACCCGGCGGGACGCCCGCTGATTATATCGGTCCTGCCCTCGAAGTCCTATGCGCCCCGGCGTCTCAATCCCGGCAGTAACCCGCTGATCGCCGCGCCCACGACCACCGCCGCGAACACGGCGATATCCAAGCCCTTCGCTGGTGGGTTCCCGAACCCCAGCAGCGCGAGAAACGCCACGCCCAGGCACGTGAGCGTCGCCCCGCCAACCAGCCGCGCCGCGCCCAGCGGTTTCGCGTCTGCGCCGCGCGCCCGCCGCTCCGACGGCGCCAAGACCAGCGCCACCGGCAGCAGCACCGCATAAAGGAATGCAATCCATACCGGCCGGGTCGCCCACCACGCACCGGTCCCCGGCTCCAACCTCATCCCGAAGCCGTCCGCCGCGAACGCCAACGCGATCACAATCACCACGACCGTCAGGTGCCACAGATACACCGTCATGATCATCCCGTTGATCAGCACGGTCGCCGCCCACACGCGCACGCTCGACAGCACGCGCTGCATCGGCCGCTCAATCGCCAGCAGCAACCCGAATTGAAACGCGCCCAGCACCAGCATCGTGATCTTCGGCGGCCGCGAATTGCTCAGGTCCGCGTCCGGCGATCCCGCCATCGCCAGCGGATACGGCCCCGGAAACACCAGCACCAGCAGTACCACGAGCGCGACGCCGGATATCGCGAGCAACTTCATCTGGCCGCCCACCTTGCCGTCCCGCCACGCATACCCCAACTGGTGCACCGCGAGCCACACCCAGAAGTAGTTGCTCCAGCCCAGCCACTCCCACCCCGCCGCGAAGAACGCGACGTCCACCAGCGCCCCAACCGCGGCAAACGTCCAGAACGACGCGAAGCCCCAACGGCGCCACGCCGAATACGTCGCCGGCGCGAGCAGCACCACCATGATGTAGATGGCCAGAAACCACGTCGGCACGAACGCCGCGCGCGACCCCAGCTGGATCCGCTCCCCGCGCACCCCGGCCAGGTGCAGAATCACCGCGAGCACGGCCCACGCCGCCACCAACAGCAACAGCGGCGTCACCAACCGCACCAGCCGCCCCGACAGCCACTCCGCGTAGCCTGCGCCCCGCCGCCGCGCACTCTCCAGCGACACCGCGTTCGCGTATCCGCCCACGATGAAAAAGATCGGCATCACCTGGAAAATCCACGTCAGCCATTGCGTCACCGGCTGCACTTCGAGCAAGTCGCTCGGGATCAGTTCGCCAGCCCGGTAATACGGCGCCGCGATCAGCCAGTGCCCCGTGATCACCACCAGGATCGACGCCGCGCGCAGGAAGTCAACGTACCGGTTCCGTTCCCCCGGCGTCTGCGCCGCAAGTTCTTTTGCCTGGCTCCAGATCCCCACGTTCCGCGTTCCCCCGCGGTGCGCCCCCAGCATGTTGCCAGCCGATCACCCCCCGGTGATCAACCGGATGAGCGTATACGCAATCCCGCCGAGCAGGGCCACCGACACGCCCATCACGACCAGCTTCTGCGCGCCGCCGCCCGACCCACCGCCGCCCATTGCTCCACCGCCCGCCGGCAGCGCCGTCCCGTCGTCAACGACGTAGTCCACGAAACCGATCATCATCTCGTCGTAGGATTCGTTCCCGAACGTCACCGTCTTGTTCGGATCGGGGTTCACCGGGTTCCCCGACGAGTTGTCGAAGTGCGCGATGCAGTCGATCGTCGATCCCGCCGGAATCGCGACCGGTTCCTCGAAGATATAGTCGTTCTGCCAGTTGAAGTCGTAGTTACTCACCTTGAGCAGCGTCTCCTGCCGCCCGTCGGGATAGGTCAGGTTGTACGTGAAGTCCTTCCCCCGGTAATGCATGTGTGGTGCCAGCGAGATCAACTTCACCGGGTCCGTGAACGTATGCACCGACTGCACCTGGTAATTCGACGCCTGCGGCGGGATCGAGAACACCATGTTGATTACCCACTGGTTCCGCAGTTCCGCCTTGATCGCGCGCTCCGACTTCGCGAAGTGCAGCCCAATCTTGGTCTTGTCGATCGCCAGCGTCCCCGACGGGTGATAGTGCATGTCACCGATCAGCGTCGACCCCTTCCGCAGCGGCCGCCCCGTCCCCGGGTAGAACACCACCGGATCCGCGCCCGCCGCCCACGCCCCGATCCAGTTGCCGTCTTGTAATTTCTCGTCCTGCCACAGGATCACGTGGTGCACCACCGAGCGGTTCCCCGGCAGTATCTCGATCGCCGTCAGCCACTTGTCTTCCGTCAGGTTCGTCCACGCGTTCAAATCGTAGAACTGGTCCGGGCCGTCCGCGGCAATCCGCACTTCCTCGAATTCCAGCACATAGTCCGGCTCGCCCAGCCGCCAGCCCTCGTCGTTGAACTCCGGCAGTTTCGGCGCGTCCTT
>CAYUZD010000110.1:0-9881 GCA_964449475.1 uncultured Nitrospirales bacterium | reverse complement strand
AGATGGTGCTCGCCGGCAGCACGAACAAGGACATCGTCACGCTGATCAACCAGGCCGGCGGCAACGCGGTGGGACTGTCCGGAAAGGACGGCAGCCTGCTGCATGCGCGCAAGGTCGAGACGGAGGACGGCGTCGATCTCGGAAATGTGGGTGAGATCGTTTCGGTCCACTTCAAGATCATCAGCGTGCTCTGCGCCGCGGACATGATCCCCGTGATCGCGCCGATCGCGACGGACCATCAGGGCCGGACCTGGAACGTGAACGCGGACACGGCCGCGGGCGAGATCGCGGCGGCATTGACCGCGGAAAAGCTGATCTTCCTTACCGATCAACCGGGCCTGCTGCGGGACATGAACGACGAATCGACGCTGATCCGCCAGCTTCGGTACTCGGAAGTGCAGGAACTGACCGCGCGGGGCGTGATCGCGGGCGGAATGATCCCGAAGATCGAGGCGTGCCACAAGGCACTTGATTACGGCGTGCGGCGAACCCATATAATCGATGGACGCGTGCCGCACGCGCTGCTGGTCGAAATCTTCACGCAGGCGGGGCTGGGCACGCTGGTCACCCACTAGGCTGGGTGGGGGTCAGGGGGAACTGCCGTGCCGACCACGTCGTTAAGTCTTTTCCAATGGTTTCTTGCGGGCGGGGTCCTGATGTGGCCGATTCTCGCCACGTCGATCGTCGCTTTCGCGATCGCGATCGAGCGATTCTTCACGCTCCGGCGCGCGACTATCGACACGCGCGAACTGATGGACACGATGCGCACGGTACTGCGCCAGAACCGGCCGCGCGAGGCGATCGAGATCTGCGACGAAACCGACGTGCCGATCGCACGCATCCTCAAGGCGGGCATCCTCAAGTACAACCGGCCCAAGGAGGACATCCGCGAGGCGCTCGAGGACGCGGGCAACCTCGAAATCCCGCGGCTCGAACGCTACCTCTCGGCGATGGCCACGTGTGCGAACATCGCGCCGCTGATGGGGCTCCTCGGCACGGTGCAGGGCATGCTGCTCGCGTTCGAGCAAATCAAGAACAAGGAAGGCCTGGTCAACCCGAGCGATCTAGCCGAAGGGATCGGAAACGCGCTGATCACGACGTTCGGCGGGCTTGCAGTGGCGATCCCGACGATCGTCGTCTACAACTACTACACGACGCGGGTGGAGAACATGGTGCTCGAGATGGAGATCAGTTCGTCGGAACTGGTCGAGTTGCTGACGAAGGACCGGGCGGCGCGCACCTGAGGAGCGGACGGTGAAATTCCGCAAACGACACGTGCAGCGCCGCGCCCCGAACGTCGATTTGACGCCCATGATCGACGTCGTGTTCCAACTCTTGTTGTTCTTCATGTTGTCGTCGACGTTCGTGGTGCAAACCTCCATCCAAATCGAGATGCCCGAGGCGAAGGGCGCCACGCAGCTCGAGGACAAGGACCTCTCGATCACGCTGGCCTACGGGACGGACGGTCCGGACGGCAAGGGCAAAATCTACGTCAATGACGACGAGATACAGACTATCGACGCGCTGACGCAACGGCTTTCCGACGAAGCCCGGCGCAATCCCGATGTGCAGTTGCTCGTGAGGCCGGACGCGCGCACGGACACCGGCCGGCTTGTCGAGGTGCTCGGCATCGCGACGAGCGTCGGCATCGAGAAGTACGGCATCTCGGCGCAACCGCCCGAATCCGGGAGATGACCGCGCGGGCGGGGCGCGACCGCGTATTCGCGCGGGCCTTGTTCATCTCCGCGCTCGTTCACCTCTCCGCGGTAACGCTCTTCCGCATCGTGATCTACTTTCCGCGGCACGACATCGAATACTACCGCGTCTCGATTGTCGAATCGGCGCCGAGCCGCCGGCTGAGCGTACCGGAGCGCGCGATCGACGGCGCGGTGCAGGGGATCCCATTCGACACGCCGGACCTCGGGCAGACCTTGGCACTGAACGATCCGCTGATGTCCTTCGATCCGCTGCCGGAAATCGAATTGCCGACACTGCAGTTCGAGGAACTGAGTCTGTTGCGCCTCCGTCAAGAGGCGCTCGAGGTGCGATCGCGATACGACGATCGCTTTGCGGCCCGCGGCGGGGGACTCTCGCTCTCGCGCCTGAGCACGGGAATTGACACCGTCTCGGACACGCTTAGCCGGCTGACGTTCGGCGGCGCGGTCGGCGGCGAGGATCGCCCGCGCCCGATTAGCCGCCCCGCGCCGGGGTTCGAGGCCTACGTCGAGTGGTTGTCGGAACCGAAGGACCGCGAGGTGTTCGAGGTGCAACCGATCCCCGAGCTCCGCGGCCGTTCGGCGGACGCGGTGCCGGAACCGATCACGCTGGCGTTTCGCGTGGACCGGGACGGCCGGGTGACCCACGTCTTAAGCCCGATCGGCGGCTCGCTCGCCATTGGCGAGGCGGCTGCGGACGCGCTCCGCGGTTACCGTTTCGAGCCGCTCATCGGCGACGGGCCGGATGAACAAGGCGGCACGTTCATCCTGCGCTCGGGCGGTGACGCGCCATGATCGAAATCGAAATCTCGCATGCGCTCATTCTGTACTCGCTCCTGCTCGGCGGGCTTGCTGGCGGGATTTGGCTCTACACCGAACTCTCCGTCCGGCGGCCGCAACGGAAAATGGGCCAGCAATTCCTCTGGAAGTGCGCGTTCTGCGGGTGCACGTACCTCGACGAGCAGGCGGAGCGGTTGTCGCAATGTCCCCGGTGCGCGAACTACAGCACGGCGGCGGAAGCGGCCCAGGCCCCCTCGGCCCGCGCGCTTGAGCCGGAACCCGAGCGCGGCCCCGCGCACGGTTCGTCCGGGAAGAAGCGCAAGCACCGGCGGCGGCGCGGACCGCGGCGCCGTTCCCGCTGACGAATCGAGCGCCGGCCTAGGCCGCGAGACTGACGAGTTCGTTCACCGTGCCGGCGGATTCGCGGAGTTGCTCGACGAGCGGCGCGACTGATTCAGGCGTGACCCCAATGACACCCCAGGCCGTCTCGTCCAGCCCGGCCATCGCGCCGGCGATCGCGGGATACCCCGCCTCGTAGCAGATCCAGTCCGTCACCGCGATGCACGCGGCCCGGCGGCGTTGCGTGTCGGTCTCGCAGCGCGCGAGATTGTGGTGTCCCTTGATCGCCATCACGAGATCGTCCGCAAGTTTCCAGCGTTGGCCGAGGATCGCGCCCAGTTCGGCGTGGTCAATGCCGATTTCCTTGGCCTCGGCCTCGTGCGCGCGGATCCCGTTGGTCACCGCGGGCAGCACCCGTTCCCACTCCTTGGCCAGATACTGCCGCATCACGATCTTGCCAACGTCGTGAAGCAGCCCGTACATGAACGCTTCTTCCGCGCCATCGAAGGGCGATTTCGCACCGAGGTGTTTCGCGAAGAGCCGCGCGCCCGTCGCGGCAGCGAGCGAGTGCCGGATGAGCTGTTGTTCGCCGCACCGGAGCGTCTCGAAGACCGATGCCGTAAGGATGAGATTGCGCGTGGGTTTGATGCCGAGAAGGATGATCGCGCGCTCGACCGAGTTGGCCTTCTCGCGGAGGCCGTAGAACGCGGAGTTGACGAGGCGCAACGCCTTGAGCGAAAGCGACGGATCCTGCGCGATCGCCTTGCCGATGTCCGGCAGCCGCGAATTCGGGTCGTCGAGCATCGCATTGATGCGGACAAGCGTGCTCGGGAGGCTGGGCAGTGAAACGAGGTCCTCGAGAATGGACTCTATCTTCGCGTTGACCTTGCCGGACACCCGATGCCCCCGCGACCGGTCCCATGCGCACAACGCGCCGAAGATGGAACGCTCGCCGACTTCCCCCGAAGGGGGATACTACGTGCCGTTCGGTCGCTTACCCAAACAGCCCGACGACTTAGAAAAGGTACTCGGGCTCGATCAGCGGCTCGTACTTCTGGTTCTTGCCCGAGGTGTAGAACGAGAAGGTCTCGTAGATGCCGATGCCGGTGCGGATGAAGAACCGCGACGTCCCGACCACGGTCCCGTGCGTGACGATTTGAGTAAAGGGCCGCTTGAGCTGTATCTGGTGGTGCCACGCGAGCGGGATTTCGGACCAGCCGAAGAGGACGTTCGACAATCCCCGGCCCAGTTTCTCGAGGCGTTTTTGCCAGAGGGTGGGTTTGGGCAAATCCTGGTCCGGGTCGTAACTCTGGGGTACGGCGGCCGTGCCCGCGAGCATTGCCACGGCCACAAACAGGGCAATCGAACGCTTGCACCAGACAGTTCCGAGATTCTGCACGGCCCCTCTCCCACGCCGACTACGTCAAGTATTTACGGCAGTCGAAGGATAACACAGGGGGGTCGAACTGTCAAAGAAACCCACTTTAGACGCAGTGATCTGAAAGATCGCGGAACGATTGTTGCGAAACAAGACGGGCCGCTCGAATTTTCAACTCGAGTCAGTACGTAAGAACCGTCGGACTGATCTCGCAAGTGGTTGAAGAATCGATATTTATGAACAGACCCTCGGTTGGCACGTCCGTTGCCAATGCAAGCCATCACAACGTAGGCAATGCCCGGCAGTTCCAGACCGGGCCGGATAACGAATGTGGGCCCGTAGGGGCCGCGGAGGATCACGTCATGGGAATGCTGACACGGTATCGCAATCGTACCAATGAATGGCCGGGGCTGATCAACATGGAAGACGAAATCAACCGCATGTTCGAGCAGTTCGGCAAGCCCTTCGGATGGGTGGACCAGGGCCGGTACGCGCCGGCGATGGACGTGCGCGAGACGGACGACGCGTACATCGTCGAGGCTGACGTGCCAGGCATGAAGAAGGAAGACGTTCACATCGAGGTCGCGGACAATGTGCTGACGATCAAGGGTGAACGCAAGGATGAGAAGGAAGAGAAGGACAAGAACTACCACCGCATCGAGCGGTCGTTCGGCAGCTTCGCGCGTTCGGTCGCGCTGCCGGCCGGATTCGACGGCAACAAGGTCACGGCGAAGTTCGAGAACGGCGTGCTGACGGTAACGCTGCCGAAGCCGGACGAGCGCAAGCCGCGGCGCGTGGAAGTGAAGGTCAATTAGGGATCGAAGCCATTCGCGGCGGGGCGCACGGCGCCCCGTCGCGCAACCAAAACAACCTTGTGCAGGAGCAGAGCAGGATCATGACGACGATTCAGGAAGAGCGGTACGTGACGCCGCGGGTGAACGTGATGGAGCGGGAAGACGCGATTGTCATCGAAGCGGAAGTGCCGGGAGTCGCGCGCGACCATGCGGAACTCGAAGTGCGCGATGGTGCGCTGCACATCAAGGCGCGCACGAACGGAAACGGCGCACAGGGCGCCTACCGTCTGCGCGAGCGCGTACCGGCGACGTACTACCGGACGTTTCAATTGGGCGATGCGATCGACACGGAGCGCGTGGAAGCGCGCTTGGTGGACGGTGTGCTGACGGTGACGCTGCCCAAGTCCGAGCGCCTGCGCCCGCGCCAGATTTCGATCAATTAACTCTGGTAACGAGTTTGAAGAGCCACACACGGCCCCACTGACCCTGGGGCCGGCCCCCTGGCGGTTCCATCCACCGCCCGGGGGCATCCTGTTTCTAGCGCGCGAGCGGGATCGTCTTGCGCGCAATGCGGCCCGCGTCGCGCGTAAGCGCCGTAATCGACGAAACGCCGTGTTCGAGAAGGTAGGCGCGCGCTTCGTCGAGACCGTAGCCCACCTGCTCCGGACCGTGGCTGTCGTCGCCGAAGCAGAACGGAATCCCCCGCGCATGCGCCTCGCGAAGGAGCCACGGGCGAGGATACGGACACCCCAGGCCCTTGCGAATACCGGCGGTATTCAGATCGAGAATCGAGCCTGCCTCGGCGATGACATCAAGCGCCCGCAATGCGGCCGACTTCGCCGTGGGCGTCTCGACAGACTCGGGAGTCGGCGCGTTCCGCCGCACGAGGTCAAGGTGACTCACGACCTCAGGCCGGAGCGCCCGCACCATCCGCGCGATCGACTCGTAATACGCGACGGCCAGGGCCTCAAGGCCTCCCACGGAGGCCGCGGCCTCGTTGTAGAGGTCCAGTGGACCATCGATGATGATTTCGCGAATGTGGTGGACCGAACCGACCATGTAATCGAAGCCGTACCGCTCGCGGTAGCCGAGCATCAGTTCCGGATAGGAATCGTCCGGAACCGCCTCGGCCTCGAACGCGCGCAGAACCTCGAGCCGTCCGGCATACCGCGTGACGAGTTCGGCGAGCTCGGCGGCGTACTCGTCGAACATCGTGGCGAGTTTCGCGATGCCCCAGCCGCGCCGGCGCTCCTCGTCGAACAGAAACTTCTCCACGATGCGCGGTGCGTGTTCCGTGACGCCGAACGTCGAATACCCGAACGCGGCCGCGGCATCGAGCACTTCGGTCAGCGTGCCGACGGCGTGATCGCAATACGCGCCGGAATGGCCACCGTGCAGCGAGACTTTCCAGGGTTCCTTGGGAGGCATGCGCGCCCTCGTCGGTGCGGGAGTGCGGAACGGTAACAGGTCGCGGGCACGCCGGACAAGGCGAGTTGCGGCGCGGCGTGCGGCGTGCGAGACTCGTGCCCTTGCAGGACAGGAGGCGGCACATGTTCATCACGATTGCGGCAGTTCTGGTGGCGGGCGCGGCGGGTCAGTTGACCTCGGGCCCGGTGGAGCTGGTCTCGGAAACGTACACGTTCTCGGAAGGCCCCGTGTACCTTCGCGAGGGGCGTTGGGTGTTCAGCGACGTTGCGCGAAATACGATCTACGCCGAGGACGGATCCGCGTTTCGCAAGCCCAGCAACGGCGCGAACGGTCTCGCGCTCGATCCGCAGGGACGCCTCATCGCGTGCGAGAGCACGTTGCACCGCATCACGCGGACGGAGGCCGACGGATCGATCACGGTGCTCGCGGAGAGTTACAACGGCAAACCGCTGAACACAACGAACGACGTCATCGTGCGCTCCGACGGCATCATCTTCTTCACCGACCCGCGCGGTATCGGGCAGAAGGAAGGCACCGGGACGGGGTTTCCCGGCGTCTACGCCATTCTGGCGGACGGAACACTCAAGCTGCTCGGGGACGACATGAAGTATCCGAACGGCATCGGGCTGTCGCCGGAGGGCAAAACGCTCTATGTGACGGACTTCGGCGATGGGCACATCCGCGCGTTCGATGTGGACGCCGCCGGGAACGCCACGAACCCGCGGGTATTCTGCGAGATTCGCAACCCGGACGGCATGGCCGTCGACTCCGCCGGGCGCGTGTGGTCCAGCACCGTCCGCGGTATCTCGGTGTTCGGCCCCGACGGGAAGTTCATCGAGAACATCGATTTTGACGGTATGCCGACGAACTGCGCGTTTGGCGGCGCGGACGGCAAGACGCTGTTCATCACCGCGCGCAAGCGGGTTTACCGGGTGCCGGTGAACGAGCCCGGATTGTCCTACGCAATCGGGGCGGCCCACTAACACACCCGTTGCATTATCGGCCGGGCTCTGCTTAGTATGTGAACCCGATGCGCTCGTGAGGCGGGCGCGGAGAGAATTCGTGTCCCTATCATTCACCGTCTGCGCGGCGGCGCTCCACTAGATGACGCCGCTCGATTTCCTTCGCCAGGGCCCGCCGGACGGCGGCAATTTCGAGCAGAACTGGTCTCACAACTATCTCGCCGCGCACGTCATCTCCGATATCGGAAAGCGCCGTGAACGCAACGAGGACTCCGCGCTGCTGGGCGGCCCTCACGACATCGACCTGCTCGACGGATGCGGCTACCTGTTCGCCGTGGCCGACGGCATGGGCGGTGCGAGCGCGGGCGAACGCGCGAGCCAACTCGCCTTGTCGACGTTTTCCGAATCGTTCTACCAGAACCCGGCGGAGAACCTGCCCGCGCGCATGCGCGAATCCATCGGCTCCGCGAACCGGATCGTCTATGACGAGTCGGAGAGCAACGCGGAATACCACGGGATGGGCACGACACTGACGGCCGTGGCAATCAAGGGCGACTGCGCGTACATCGGACAGGTCGGCGACAGCCGGGTGTACCTGCTGCGGGCGGACCACAAGCTGATGCAACTGACGCACGATCACTCGCTGGTGGCGGAACAGGTGCGCGGGGGACTGTTGACGCACGAGGAAGCGCGGAACCACTCGATGAAGAACCTGATCACGCGCGCGGTGGGCATCCGCGAGGAAGTCGAAGTCGATCTCTACGGCGTTCACCTCGACAAGAACGACACGCTGATGTTGTGCTCAGATGGCCTGTGCAATTTCGTGACCGACGAAGAAATCGCGGGCGCGCTGCAGATCAAAAGCCTCACCTCGGCCGCGCGCGTCCTCGTGGGCAAGGCGCTCGAGGCTGGCGGCACGGACAACGTGTCCGTCGTGGTGGTTCGGCTGATCGATGCGCCGCCGCGCAAACCGATGCACGAAGGCTGCGCCCCGATCGAGACCCCGCCCATCGGGTTCTGGACGAAGGTCGGACGGATGTTCGGCTAGGCCGCGTCGTCCTGCGCGGCGCCGTCAGCGGGCGGGACGGCGTCAGCCGGTGCCGCGGGCGCTGCTGACTCTGACGGCGTAATCGTGATGCCGTCCTTGGTAACGGCGATCGTGTCGATCCGTTCCATCAGTGAGCGCGCATCGGGATCGTCCGACCACGCGTCGCCGAAGTTCTCGCGCCGCAATTCCTGGACTTGCGAGAGCGGCACGTCCTCGCCCTTCACCGACGCCGAGTTGAGGTAAATCTGCGGACGGCCGCCCGCAAATCCGACGTCGAAGGTCGCGGTGCCGTTGAAGAAGCGGCTCCGGAACAGCGGCAGCCAGTCGAGCGCGATGCTCATCTGCGCGGTGATCGTGTTATCGCCAAGCGTCAGGTACATGCGATCGCCGTAGTCTTCCTTCAAGTCCGGGTGGTTCTGCAACAATGCGTTCAGATCGGTTTCCGTCAACGTAATGGGTTCGAGTGACGTGCCCTCGCGCAAATCCTTCGCGTACTGGTCGACCCGCTGGATGAGCGCATCGATCTCCGCCTGCGGCATGTTCACCGTGGGCAGCTCGATCGGCGCGGCCTCCGTATACTTCTCTTTGGCCTGCTGCATCGCGTAACGCAACGTGAGGAACACGACAAGGCCGCCAAGTAACGCAAGGACGACGAGCGTAACGCAGCCGTAGAGGAAGCAGTTGCCGCGTTCTTCACGGAGATCGCGGCGGAAGCTGGAAAGTATGTGCCGGGTTCGCATGGGCTGAATCCGTTCTCCGGTACCAAGCAGATAGACCACGAAGATACTATACAGGTTTTGTCCGGGCGGCGTGCCGCCCCGTGCTACACTCCGGGCCGCGGAATCGCCCGAAACGCTGCATGCGCCTCACTCGACTTCACTGCCAATCGTTCCGTTGCCTCGGCGACGTCGACCTCGTGCCCGGGCCGGAGATCAACGTCATCCGGGGCCGGAACGCACAAGGGAAGACCTCGCTCCTCGAGGCAATTCTGTTCGCCGCGACGTCCAAGAGCCACCGGACCACGGCCGAATCCGAGCTCGCGCGGCAGGACACGAACGAGTTCCACATCCGGCTCGAAGTGCAGCGCGCCGACCGGGAGGTGACGGTTGAAACGCACTGGTGGAAGGGCCAGAAACGCGTAAAAATCAACGGGGCCGCGCAGTCCCGGCTCAGCGACCTGCTCGGGAAGGTCCGCGTCGTGCTGTTCGCGCCGGAGGACATTGCGCTGGTCAAGAGCGGCGCGGCGATCCGGCGGCGGTTCATGGACATGGCGCTGTCCCAGATCGACCCCGCCTACCTCGCGGCGCTGCAACAGTACCGGCAGGTATTGCGGCAACGAAACGAGCTCCTGCGCGGGTTCCGGCCCGATCCCGCGTTGCTCGACGTGTGGGACACGCAGCTCGCGCGCGAAGGCGCCGTGCTTGTGCGGTTGCGCAA
>CAYUZD010000109.1:0-9896 GCA_964449475.1 uncultured Nitrospirales bacterium | reverse complement strand
GTCCGGCACCCCGCCGCGTACAGCATCGCGAGCCCAATCGGCCCCATCACCGCCGCGGTCCCTAGGTCCGGTTGCCTGAAGATGAGCAGCGTCGGTACGGCGACAAACGCGAACGTCAGGATCAAGAAAGTGAATCGCTGCACCCGCCTGCCGATCCGCGTCAAAAACCACGCCAGGAACAACACGATCACGATCTTCGAAAGTTCCGACGGCTGAAATCCGACCGGGCCAAGATCGATCCAGCTCTGGCTGCCTTTCACCTCCTTGCCCACAAGATCAACGAGCACCAACAACGCCAGGATCGCGCCATAGGCCAGCGGCGCCAGCGAAATCAGCACCCGGTAGTCGATGCACGCGATCGTCAGCGCGATGCACCAGCCCATCGCGAAAAAGATCGTCTGCTTGATGTAATGCGGCACGGGCGCCGACACGCTCCTCCCCGCGCTATACAGCACCAACAGTCCGAAAATCGCCAACGCAATCACCAGCAGCGACAGCACCGGGTCCGTACGGAACACGTTCCGCCAGTTGAATACGCGGATGTTCACGTCTCCGAAACGGGACCGCGCTGTATTCATTCTTCGTCCGCCCCACCCTGCGCCAGCCGCACCGGCGCGCGGTACCACGTCTCGCCCATGTACTCCGCAATGCGCTTTGCCAGCGGCGCGGCCTCCGAACTCCCATGGTGCCCGTGTTCGACCAGGATGCAGATCGCCAGCCGCGGCTCGCGATCCAGCACGCCCGCCACGAACCACGCATGGTCCCGCAGGTCCTTCGGAATGTCTTCCTCCGTTGCGTATTGCTCGTGATGTTCCAAACTCACCATCTGTGCGCTGCCCGTCTTGCCGATGATGTCCCATCCCTCGATCCGCGCCTCGCGTCCCGTCCCCGTCGGCGCGGGCGGGCCCTTCTCGACGCACTTGCGCATTCCACGTTGCACGATGTCCAGCGTCCGGTCATGGAGCAGTTGCTCGGACTTCTGCGGCGCGCGGTCGCCCTGGATAAACGGCCGGATCCGGTACCCGCCGTTCGCGATCGCCGCCATCATCACCGCGTTCTGCAGCGGCGTGGTAGATGCCGCGCCCTGACCGATCGACAGGTTCACCGTATCGCCCGGATACCACCGGTATTCCCACGGTTCGTCCGGGTGCTTGGGCTTGAACAGCCGCTCCTTCCACTCGCGCGACGGAATCAATCCGCCCGCCTCGCCCGGCAGGTCGATGCCCGTCTTCACGCCCACTCCGAGTTTCGCCGACCATTCGTTGATCTTGTCCACGCCCAACTCAAGGCCGACGTTGTAGAAGAACACGTCACACGAAAACGCCAGCGCATCCACCACGCCCACGTTCCCGTGGCCCGTACGCCGCCAGCAGTGCCACGGCCGCCCGCCTGGCGCGAGCCGGAAATGGCCCGGGCAGTAATACGTCGTACTCTCGTTGATCACGCCCTCTTCGAGTGCCGCCGCCGCCAGCAGCACCTTGAAAACTGATCCCGGCGCGTACACGTCCTGGAATGCGCGATTGATCATCCGGTTCGGCGTACCCTGCAGAATGTCCAGCCGCTCCCGGCTCGTGTTCGGGCTCACGAACACGTTCGGGTCGTAGCTCGGACTGCTCGCCAGCGCCAGCACCGCCCCCGTGTCCGCGTTCAACACCACGATCGCGCCGTGTTCCGCCTCCAGCAGCCGTTCGCAGTGGTCCTGCAGCCCGATGTCCAGCGTCAGGTGCACCGGCTCGCCCGGCGTCGCAGGCTGCTTTTCCTCCAGCGACAGGGTGTGGCCGAAGCTATCGACCAAGTTCTCGATGTACGGATTGCCGAACGGGTCCGTCCGGATCTGCGGCGTGCCTGCGGCGAATTTCGTCACCAGCATGTGACCGTCGTACCCGTGCAGCCGCGGCTCGAACAATGCCTCGACTCCCGCCCGGCCGATGAGGTCTCCCATGTTGTAGCGCTCGCCGGCCTTCGCCAGCTCCTCTTTGTTGATCTCTCCAAGGTAGCCCAGCAACTGACCGCCGGTCTTCCCGTACACATACCGCCGCAACGGCCTCACCACCGTGAACACGCCCGGCAACGCATACGCATACTCGTCCACGCGCGCCGACACCGACGCCGGCACGTCCGCCCGAACGAGGATCTGTTCATGAGGTTCCCGGCGTTTCCGCGCCGACGCGATCCGATCCGACAACTTCTCCGGATCGACCCCCGCGATGTTTGCCAGTCGTTCGCACAACACCGCGTCGTCGATCGTGATGTCGGCCGGTACCAGCATCAGGTCGCGCGCCGCCCGGTTGTCAGCCAGCACCACTTCCTGGTCCGAACCCAGCCGCCCGTAAATCGATCCCCGCGGCGCCTCCAGCCGCTGGATCCGCAGCCGGTTCGATTCCGACATCCCCCGGAACTCCGGCCCGCGCACCACCTGCAATTGCCAGAGCCGCGCGCCGATGATCAGGCATCCGATCACCAGCAGCGCCGTCATGTGGTACAGCCTCCACGGCGCGCCGGCAAACTTCTGGTGGGATGCGGACGCCGGCATGGTCACACCGCGCGGCGATGCTGCGGCATCGGCGCGATCGTCAGCAGCATGAACAGCAGCGGCGTCACCAGCGCCGTGTAAAACGCCTGCGGCAACAGCGTCACCAGTTGCGCCGAAACGTTAATCATCCCCGGCCGCTGCACGTAATCGATCGCCAGATACAGCAACCCGTGCGCCCCGCTCGCCACAAACACCGCCGTGGCCTTCACCGCCGGGTTCTCCGTCACCAGCCGCCGCGCCATCGTCCCCGTGACGTAGCCCACAATCACCAGGCATAACACCCGGTGCCCCAGCGCGTCGTCCGTCGCCACCTCCTGGAACAGCCCGCCGAGCAGTCCCGTGAACATCGCGCGCTCTTCGCCGTCCACGATCGCGAAGAACACGACCAGGATCAGCACGAGCTGCGGCACCACGCCCTGCACGCGCAGCAGGTACGGCCACTGCGCCTCGAGCAGCGCCGTCAGGATCACGGTGCCCGCCCACAATAAATTCGTCCGCATGTCCCCGGAACCGCCTCCGATTGTTCCCTACGGCGCCAGTCGCTCCTGCACCGTCTTCATGTCCACCAAATCTTTCGACGGCGGTTCGGCCTTCCCCGCGGCCATCGCGCGCTCGCGCCAGTCAACCGTCGCGCTCAGCAACACGAACACCTCGTCCACCCGAAACGGATCCGCCGCGGGCAATACCGTCGCCGACTGGCTCATCTGTTCGCGCCGCGGTTCCCCGATCACGCGCCCCACCGGGAACCCCGGCGGGAACACGCTGTCTGGACTCGTCACCACCATGTCACCTTCCTGCACGCGGCCCGACAGATCGATGTAGTGCATCGTGCACAGCGCGCTCAGTTCGCTCCCGCTCCCGTACACCCGGCCGCGCACGCGGTTCCACTCGATCATCGCGTCCACGCGGCACTCCGGGCTCTGCAACGTCGCCACCGACGACGTCAGCGGCCCTACCTGCGACAGGATCCCGATCACGCCGTCGGGACTGATCACGCACATCGACTCGCGCAACCCGTGCACCGTCCCGCGATCGATCGTCAGCACCCCGCGCGCGTGCTGGATCACCTCCGCCGACAGCAGCGTGAACTCCGGATGCTGTCGCTGGAACGACAGCATCCGCCGCAATCGCCGGTTCTCGCTGTCCAGTTCCGTCGCCGCCGCCACGCGTTGCTGCATCCGCGCCAGGTCAACGTGCAGCGCCTGTTCCGCCTCGCGCGCCGCGCTGTAATCGAAAATCATCCCCGTCGCGTAGTTGTACCCCGCTTCGACGCGGTTAAACGCGAACAGCACCGGCATCGACACGATGCCCACGGCCGATCGGACCGCGTCGCCCACGGCGCGCCCGCGGCCGCCCGACGCGAGAGAAATGACGGAAACCAGCAGAATAACGGCGAAAACCAGCTTCGGGCGGTTGTTCGATATGGGCCGGCTGACTGCCACGGCTCACTCAGGCGCCGCCGCGAAATTCCTTCGAATACTCGAGGAACTTCCCCGTGCCCAGCACCACCGCCGTCAGCGGATCCTCGGCGATCGTCACGTGCAGCCCCGTCTCTTTGCTGATCAACTGGTCCAGGCCGCGCAGCATCGCGCCGCCGCCCGCCAGCACCACGCCGCGATCGACGATGTCCGCCGACAACTCCGGCGGAGTGCGCTCCAGCGTCACGCGCACCGCGTCCACGATCGACGTCGCCGGCTCCCGCAGCGATTCGCGGATCTCTTCCGACGTGATCGTCAATATCTTCGGCAGGCCCATGACCTGGTCTCGGCCCTTGACCTGCATCTCCATTTCTTCCTTCAACGGGAACACAGACCCGATCTGAATCTTGATGTCCTCCGCCGTCCGCTCGCCCACCATCATGTTGTAGGTGCGCTTCAAGTGTTGGATGATCGCCTGGTCCATCTCGTCCCCGGCCACCTTCACCGATTTCGAGAACACGATCCCGCCCAGCGAGATCACCGCCACTTCCGTCGTGCCGCCGCCGATGTCCACGATCATGCAACCCTGCGGCTCGTGCACCGGCAATCCCGCGCCGATCGCCGCCGCCATCGGCTCCTCGATCAGCGACACGTGCTTCGCCCCGGCGTTCCGCGCGCTCTCCTCGACCGCGCGCCTCTCGACGCCCGTAATCCCCGACGGCACGCTGATCGCCACGCGCGGCGTGATCAGCCGCCGGCGATTGTGCACCTTCTGCATGAAATACCGGAGCATCGCCTCCGTAATGTCGAAGTCGGCTATCACGCCGTCCTTCATCGGACGGATCGCGACAATGTTGCCGGGCGTGCGCCCGATCATCGCCTTCGCTTCATTCCCCACCGCTTTCACGCCGCCTGCGCGGTCCCGGTCCACCGCCACCACCGATGGTTCGCTCAGCACGATGCCCTGGCCCCGTACGTACACCAGCGTGTTCGCCGTGCCCAGATCGATACCCATGTCGTGCGAAAACAGACCGGGCAGACTTCTCAGGAAAGTGCGCAATGTGTGTCCCCCGTGCGCGCCCCGCGTGAGGCGCGCCATATCCCCGACCAGCAGAAATAACAAAGCGCGGGCGGATTGTTCCCCCGAACACAAAAAGTATAACAAATCGCCCCCGGAAAGAAAACGAATCTCAAGTGTACGCCGTGAAACAACGGGTGTTTCACGCGGACCGTCGCAAGGAATCGCGGCGTGGCGCTGGTCTATAATGCGCCGCTCCACCCAACCGGCGGCACCAATTCATGGGGAATCCGGTGACAAAGCAAGTCAGACTAATCACAACCCACACCCCCAAGGGTGCCACGCCTAAGCGGGGTCTCAGCTTAGGCGTGCTCTCGTTGCTCCTCATCACCCTCACCGCCCCCGGCTGCATCACCACCGGCACCTCCGGCGAACGCGCCGTCATCCGCGCCAAGAACAAAGTCGCCTCCGCCCTCGTCCACGTCCGGCCCGTCAAGGAAGTCTTCCGGCAGGGCCAGCGACAGGAGTTCGCCGTCACCGGCAGCGGATTCATCATCAGCGAGGACGGATACGTCGTCACCAACGAACACGTCGCCGGCCGCAGCCAGTACGTCCGCTGCGTGCTCTTTGATCAGTACGAAGTCGACGCGCAAGTCGTCGGGGTGGACCCCGATTCCGACATCGCCGTCCTCAAGCTTCAGACCGACCGTCGCGACCTCCCCGTCGCCAAACTCGGCCGCTCCGCCGACCTCCAGGCCGGCCAGACCGTCATGGCCCTCGGCAGTCCGCACGGCCTGTCCCGCTCCGTCTCGCTCGGCATCGTCAGCGTCACCGATCGCAACCTCGAAACGCTCGGCGCCGAGACCGCGCCCTTCAACAACTGGATCCAGACCGACGCCGCGATCAATCCCGGCAACAGCGGCGGACCGCTCGTCAACCTCAAGGGCGAAGTCATCGGCATCAACACACGCAAGCTCCAGGGCGCCGACAATGTCGGCTTCGCGATACCGATCGACCCCGCAAGGGAAGTCATCAACGAGATCATCGCCACCGGCAAGGTCACGCGCAGCACCATCGGCGTCATCCTCCAGGAAATGACCAGCATCACCGACGATCCCGCTCGCCCCGGCGTCCTCATCGGCGACGTCGATCCGCTCTCGCCCTCGTTCGACGCACGGTTGCGTCCCGGTGACATCCTGCTCGCCGTGGACGGTGCGCCCACCAACGCACGCTTCACCGAAGATCTCCCCGATATCCGCAAACTCATCGCCGACAAACCCGTCGGCGAAACCGTCACGCTCAAGATCGAGCGCGGCGGCCAGGTCGCCGACGTGCACGTCATCACAGAGGAAAAGAGCGCGCGCGAGGGCGAAGAAATCGAAATCGCCGACTGGGGCTGCTCGATTTCCTCGCTCACGCCCGAGGTCATCCGTCAGGCCCGCCTCAGCCGCCGCGAAGGCGTGCTCGTCTCCGGCGTGCAGGTCGGCCGCCCGCTCCATACCGCCGGCGTCCGCCAGGGCGACATCATTCTCACCATCGACGGCGAACCCATCGGCGACCTCGACCAGTTCGAGCGGCTCTACGACGAGCGCGTTCAGTCCGCCGCGACCCGAGTGCTGCTCACCGTCAAGCGCGGTGCGCTCTCCATCTTCATCCTCGTCAAGCAGTCCGCGAGCCCCGCGCCCGACACCCCCGCTGCGCCCGCCGAGGAGTTACCGGAATGACCCGCCTCGCGTTCGCATTCCTTGCATGCTTCAGCGTCGCGGTTTCCGCGCAATCCATCGCCTCCGACGGGTTTTCGGAGACTCTGCTGCGGAAAAAGTTCGAGGAAGTCCGCCCCGCGCTCTGCCTGCTCGAGTACTCCGTCGAGATCACCAACCCGAACACCGGCGAAGTCAGCACGCGCGAAGCCACCGGCCTCGGCGTCGTCGTCTCCCCGGACGGTCTCGTGATCGCCCAGGGCCACATGATGATCGAGAACCGCCGCCCGCTCGAGGTCAAAGTCGTCTTCCCCGATGACAAGCGCGAGTTGCCCGCGACGCTCCTCCGCAAGCCCGAGGACGTAAACGTCGTCTTCATGCGGATCGCCGGCGAGGAAGGCGAGACATTCCCCTTCGTCCGGTTCGATGAGAATGTCTCGCTCGATATCGGCGAACCGCTCGCTGTTTTCGGCCTGCTCAAGGAAACACTCGACCACGCGCGCGGCCTGCAAATGTATCGCGTCAGCGCCATCCTCACCGAGCCCCGCACCACCTACGCGCTCGACGGCAGCGTCCCCTTCGGATTCGCCGGCGGCCCGGTGCTCACCCAGTCCGGCCGCGTCGCCGGCATCGTCGGGTTCGACCTCGCCACCGCCGAAGGCGGCGACATCTACACCCGAAGCGGACACCCGCTCGTCTATCAGACCGCGCTCTTCAAAAAGTACATCGACAGTCCGCCCGCGGAGGAATCCGGCGACGAAGCCGCGGACGAAGGCGCCTGGCTCGGCGTCTTCACCCAGCCGCTGACGGATGATCTCGCCGATTACTGGGGCATCGCCAAGGACGGCGGGGTCGTCGTCAGCACCATCATCCAGGGATCTCCCGCCGATCGCGCCGGCCTGCGCATGGGCGACGTCATCACCTCGTTCAACGGTCACCCCATCTCCGCCAAGGAAGACATCGACGTCCTCGGATTCACGCGGCTCGTGCGCGACACGCCCCTCGGTCAGCCGGTGCCCGTCCACTTCCTGCGCGACGGCCAGCCGACCGATCTCCAGCTCACGCTTCTGCCCCGCCCCAAGTCCGGCCGCGACGCCGAGTCGATCGAGGACGACACGCTCGGTCTCACGCTCCGCGAACTCACCACCGACGTCCGCATCGCGATGAACCTGCCGGATGAAGTCCAGGGCCTGCTCGTCCGCCGCGTCAAGTCCGGCAGCCCCGCCGCGCTCGCCGGAATTCGCCCAGGGTTCGTCGTCCTCGCCGTAGGCCGGCGGCCCACGCCCGGCGTCGCGCAGTACCGCGATGCCGTCGACGCCGAGACCACCGCGCGCAGCGCCGAGGTCACCGTCTTCTGCCGCATCGGCGCGAACACCGCCTTCTTCCGGTTGCAGCCCCGGTGGCCGCAACCCTGATGCCCCTCGCCCGCGCGGGTGCCGCCCTGCTCGTCGCGGCCGCCGCCGCGTCGTGCGCGCCGCAGCCGACGCCCGAGGAACTCCGCGCGCAATTCGCCGAGGCCGAGCAACTGTGTCTCGACGGACAGTTCGAAAAGGCGAAAATGCTCCTGAAGGATTACCTCCTGCACGATCCCGAACACCCCGGCGCGCACTTTTATCTCGCACGCACCTTCACGTGGTCGCAGGATTTCCGACCCGCCCTCGCCGAAGGCGAGTTCCAGACCGCCCTGCGCCTCTTCATCCGCCAGGGCCGAAAATCCCCCATCGATCGATTCTCCGCGGAATACTTCGAGATGATGTGCTACCTCGAATCCGCCAAGGTCATTTCTATGCAATGCGTCGCGGGATTCGCCGCCGGCGCCTCGCCCCAGGTCCTCCGCGAACCTACCCTGCGCGCCCTCGACTACGTCGAGCAGGCCCGCGCCGTCATGCCCAACGCCCCCGAAGTCGACCAAATCGGCCAACCCATCCGCGTCCTCGCCCACGAGCTCGGCCTCGACAACGAATAGCAGGGTGCCACGCCTAAGCGGGCTTCAGATTAGGCGTGCTCACCGAGCGACTCCGGGTGGCAGGCCCAAGCGAAGTACAGCTTAGGCCTGTGCCCCGCGCCAGCCAACCACCCCCACCCTTCTCAGCTATACCGCGCATCCGGATGGAACGACACAACCGCCGCAGTGCACCCCGTCGGGAAAAACTCCCCGGTCTCCGTCACGTGCGCGCCGATTCGCCGCTCCGCGTCCAGCAACCGGTGAATGTCCACGTTCTGCGCAATCTTCGTGATCGCCGGATACCCCGGCGACCACCGGATCCCCTGCCGCGATTCGCCCAACCCCACACGCGCCCGCAACCGCCCGTGCAGATACTCCGCCATGTCCTCCGCGATCCGGTCCGACAACCCCTGCAACAGCAGTGCCGACTCCGACTCGCCGGACTCCTTGAACCGTGCAATCTGCGCCTCGACCGCGCCGCCGCCCGACGCGATCTGCAAGCCCACCGCGTCCAGCCAGCCCGAGTCCTTCGGCGCGAAGTACTGCGCGCCGCACACGGTGTCCTCGCGGCCCGATCCGATCACGACGTCGAACGTGAACCGCGCGATCTCGCGCCGGCTCTCCGCGGAATCGAGAACAACCACGTCCTCGCCCTCCGAGTAACACGGAAAACACGCGATCACGCCCTGCGGACGCAGCCACCCTTCCCG
The DNA here is from genome assembly GCA_964449475.1 of uncultured Nitrospirales bacterium. GTDB lineage: Bacteria > Hydrogenedentota > Hydrogenedentia > Hydrogenedentales > VFKU01. The sequence goes on along the minus strand of CAYUZD010000109.1, from coordinate 572 downwards.
GTCCGCGCGCGCAGTCCACTCAAGGAACAACCGCTCCAGTTCGTCCTGCGTCGTCCCTTGTTTGTCCTGCTTCGACTTCGCGCCGAACTTCCAATTCAGCGAAAACAGGTTGCGCTTGTCTATGTGCGGACGGAACTCGACCAGCGGCATCGAGATCGTCTCTGGCGCGAACCACACCCGCTCGCCGGCCCGCGCCTTCGCGTGCGAGATCACGCGGCGCGGCAGCGTCGCGCGCAGTTCCTCGTCCTCGCGCGCACGGCGCACCGCCCGCTCGTATCGCGAGCGCAGCTTCTCGACGTTCCGCTCCAGCACGGCCGTCCGGTCTTTGCCCGTCATCAGCTCGTTCATCACGTTCACGCCGTCCATCGCCGTCGGGCAATAGAACACGTTGTTCCGCATGTGCGACACGTCCTCGTCGCCCGCCAGCGCGACGTACGCCGCGTGCCGGTCGCTTACCGGCGCGCCACCGATCAGGACATAGGTGCCGTCAAGTCCCTGCTCCTTCATCATCTTCGAGACCGTGATCATGTGGTTCGACGTCTGCACCAGCAGCGCCGACATCCCGATCGCGT
>CAYUZD010000108.1:0-10044 GCA_964449475.1 uncultured Nitrospirales bacterium | reverse complement strand
AGATGCACCGCCCGCCGCACAATTTCTTCGACCACGAATTGATCCGCAACCTCGCGGACGCGTTCGAAGCGATGGACGCCGACGCCGACTGCCGGTGCCTCGTGCTGGCGGCGGAGGGCAAATCGTTCTGCGCGGGTGCGAACTTCCACTCGGGTCGCGCGGCCGAGGCGGGCGTGCCCGCGACGATCCAGACTAACCCGCTTTACGCGGAAGCGGTGCGCTTGTTTGCGTGCCGAAAGCCGGTCGTCGCGGCGGTGCACGGCGCGGCGATCGGAGGAGGACTGGGCGTCGCGCTCGTGGCGGACTTCCGCGTGGTTAGCGCGGAGACGCGGTTCGCCGCGAACTTCACGCTGTTGGGAATTCATCCGGGGTTCGGGTTGACGTATACGCTGCCGCGCCTCATCGGACCGCAGAAGTCCGCGCTGATGTTCTACACCGGCCGGCGAATCGATGGACCGACCGCGGTCGAGTGGGGACTCGCGGATGTTCTCACCACCTCGGACAAGGTGCGTGACGGCGCGGTGGCGCTCGCGTCCGAAATCGCCGCGTCCGCGCCGCTCGCGGTCCAGTCCACCCGCGCGACGATGCGGGCTGGCATCGCGGAGGCCGTAAAGCGTCAGACCGATCACGAGTTTCTTGAGCAGGAGCGGTTGTTCAAGACGGATGACCACACCGAAGGCGTCCGCGCGGTGCAGGAACGCCGGCCGGGGAAATTCGCGGGGCGGTAGCGTAGCGGTTGACCGTCAATCGTTGGTGAATTGCATCGAGAAAACGTCAGCGTCCTTCAGCATGAACTTGAGGCGAACCGGCTTGCTCGCGAGCTCGCCCACATCTGAGTCACCCTTCCAAGTGACGGTGTATTCGACGCGGTCGCCGACCATCTCATCGCAGTCATTCGCGGTGTAACCGGGGAGGGGCGTGCCCGAATCATCCTGTAGTTCGACGCGGATGCCACCAGCGGCGGACGTGCCAAAATTGAGAACGAGACGCTTGCCGGAGAATGTGAGGAGCTTCGTGATCATCGTCCCGCCCCCGTAGGACGCGTTGACGGAGGCGAGCCCGTCCAAACGCATTACAACGCGTTGGAGGTGGTGATCGTCCTGGCCGTAGTTGCGCTGGACGTATATGGACATCTCGGTGGGGCCGGTCTGCACGATGCCGTGGGCAGGGTAGTTCGTGCGCGAGGTCCAGTTGTTCAGGCCGAGGCCGGGGCGGATGAAGGCATCCATGTAGGTTCGGTCGTACGCGTTGCCGCCGCGCGTGGTAAGCAGGACCGCGTCTGAGCAATCGCCGGCGTACTGTCCAATGCCGCCCAGTCGCGCCATCTCCTCGTCGGTGACAACGCGGCGCCCGGGGACGAACCGCGCGGCGGTCGCGACGTAGAGGTGAGGCGCGCGGAAATAGGGCCGGGTCTGATTCGTGTAGAGATGCTCCCTCGGGGTATCGCCGTACTGCATGTCTGCGCGCGGAGACCACGCGAGGAAATCGCTAGACGTCGCACGGGCGATCGAGCGGATATCGTTCACGAAGATGCGGAAATACGAGACATATTGCTGCTCGTGTTCCGACCAGAATGCGACGTTCTGCGAGTCAAAGGCGCCGTCGGTGATGACGGGTTCATCGCGCAGCCGCCTCCATGAGAGCCCGTCCTCGCTCGCGAACGCGACGAGTCCGGTTTGTTGCGTGCCCGCGAGGGCCTTGTAGCGCTCGTCGGCGGGCACGCCCGGTCGAGTGTCGAGGAACGGCGCGAAATTGTGGGAGAACGGGGCCATTCCGGCGAGGACGATGTTATTGCTCCTCGAACCACCGAAGTCATAGAGGCCGACGTTGGGTTTGATGAAGTGAATACCGTCGCCGCTCTCCGCCACACACGTGACTTCCGCATCAGACCCGTCGGCACGGGCCGCGGGCAGGCCACGGTAGTAGAGACGGTAGCGGGGGCCGTCCTGGATGACAGTGACATAACCGCTGTAATGCCGTTCCCAGGGCCGGTCGAATGCGAGTACGGTTTCCGCGTTCGTCGGCGGATGTAGCACAAGCCGTGCCCCGTCGAGCGAATCAACGAGGTAACGATCGACGAAGAGTTCGAGACGGGAGCTGATGTCGATGGCTTCGGCGGTGGATACGGAGGCGAGTAACCACATGAGGACGACGAACGCGACGGCGATCGGGCGAATGGCTAGCGATGTCCGGGTGAGAATCAAGCAAGACTCTCCGATTGTGAAGTGGGAGTCCATGCAGGATCGCTCGTAGTGGGAGATAAGTCAAGAATAGCGCGCGTATTCGCGATTGGGCTTGCGCCGTCGAGGGTTCGGCTGGTTGCTGTGTAGGCGTTCGGCTTGACGGATCTGCGGCCGAACGATAGGCTCTTTTGGATTGAAGCGGGAGGGTTTGCCGGTGAAGAACCTCGTCACCTGCCTTGTGGTGCTGCTTTCAGCCACGGTCACGGCAGAAGACAACTACGACGTGGACGTCTACCGCGTGTTCGGCAACGAACATCCGGGGATCTACAAGCACCCGGCGTCGATCACCGAACTCGCGAACGGCGACCTGTACATCGCGTACTACGGAGGGTCGGGCGAGTACGAAGACGACACGGCGGTGTACGGGTCGCGGCTCGCCGTCGGGGAGACGCAATGGACGTTCCCCGAAGTCATCGCGAACACGCCCGACCGCGGCGAGGGCAACCCGGTCGTGTGGCAGGCGCCGGACGGCCGCGTCTGGCTGTTCTACGTGCAGCGGTTCGGCGACACGTGGTCGAGCGCGCGCGTGAAAGGCAAAATCTCCGACGACGGTGCGCGTACCTGGTCGGACTCGTTCATGCTGACGATGGAGGAGGGCACGATGGTGCGCGGGCAACCGATCGTGCTGAACAACGGCGATTACCTGCTCCCGCTGTACCACGAGACCGGCGAAGACCGCGAGATGACGGCCAGCGACACGATGTCGTTCTTCATGCGGTACAACCCGAAGACGAAACAGTGGACCGAGACCGACCGGATCAAATCGCCGAACGGCAACTTGCAGGCGCAGGTGGTCCAACTGACGGACAAGCACCTCGTCGCGTACATCCGCCGGGGCGGCAACTTCGAGCCGACCGATCGCGGCTACACACTCAAGTCGGAGTCGCACGACGGCGGAAACACGTGGAGCGACGCCGTCGAGACGGAATTCAAAAACCCGAACTCGGCGGTGGACTTCATCAAACTGAAGAACGGCCACCTGTTGCTCGTGTACAACGACAACATGAACGCCCGCACACCGCTCACGGTGACGATATCGATGGACGGCGGCAAGACGTGGCCGCACCGGCGCGACATCATCGGCGGCGACAACGACTTCGCATACCCTTACGCGATCCAGACGCGCGACGGCAAGATTCACATCCTCTTCACGGCCAACGAGCGACGAACGATCATGCTCGCGGTGTTCGACGAGTTCGCGATCATCGGCGAACCCTGGGAACTGTAGACCGCCCGGTTACTTAGGCGCGTCGAACGATTTCAGGAACGCGAGCATCGCGGCATTCGTTTCGTCCGGCGCTTCCTGCTGCACCCAGTGGCCGATGTTGGGGACGAGGACCACGTCGCGCAAACCGGGCACGACCGCGCCCATCATGGCCGTGAGCTGGTCCTTCGTCGCGCCGCGGATGACAATGTCCTTGTCGCCCGCGATGAACAGTGCCGGTTGCGAGACCTTCACGCCCGCAAGCGATTCGGTCAGTTCCCAGTTCCGGTCGAAGTTGCGGTAGTAGTTGATGCCGCCGCGGAACCCGGCCTGCTCGAACTGCTCGACGTAGTAATCGAGGTCCGCCTGCGTGAGCCAGCCGGGCAGGCCCTTCGGTGCGCCGAGCCGGTCGATCCATCCGCCCGCGGCGCGTTTCGGGTCCGTGATCGCGGGCGCCTCGCGCGGGGAATCGGGCGAGAGGTAGAGCCGGCTGAGGATCCCGCGCGGGTTGGCGTTGAACTCCGCCTCGGCGACGCCGGGTTCCTGGAAGTAGAGGATGTAGAAGAAGTTGTCGCCGTAGGCACGCTTCCACGATACCGTCGGCGGCTCGGGCGACCGTCCGCCGTAGGGCACGCTCATCGTGATCACGGCGCGGAACCGGTCCGGGTGCAACAGCGCGGCCTGCCATGCGACCAGCGACCCCCAGTCGTGCCCGACGATGACGGCCTGTTTCTCGCCGAGCGCGTCGAGGATGCCGGTGATGTCCTTCGCAATCTTCGTGATTTCGTAGTCCGACACGTTCGGCGGCGCGTCCGTCTCGCCGTAACCGCGCATGTCGGGCGCAACAACTCGGTATCCCGCCGAGGCGAGCACGGGGATCTGGTGCCGCCAGGAGTACCAGGACTCCGGCCAGCCGTGCAGCAGCACGACGAGCGGGCCTGTTCCCTGTTCCGCGATGCGCATCGTGATCCCGTTCGATTCGATCTTGCGCAGCGAGATGCCGTTCACGGTCTCCGCCTCCGCCGTTGCCGCGAAACCGATCGACGCGACGACCGCGGCGCCGATCCATCGCGTTGAACGAGTGAATGACTTCATCGCGCGTTCTCCTATTCGCATGCGATTTCCATGTTCTGTAAGCGCATAGGTCCTATAAGTCGTATAGGACCTATGAACTTCAAATTCACGTCAAATCTGCGAATAGGCCGCCGGCTTCAGCACGACGTTCGTGATATTGCTCACGAGGTTCTTCTTCGCGTATTCGGGCCGTGAACTGAGTTCCTTCCAGTCCGGGTGCGCGCGGAACGTGTTCCAGGCGGCGGTCTGCGCTTCGACGTTGTCGAAGCCGACCATGTAGGTGAGGTTCGGCATGGCCGCGCCGGCGATCGTCTCGCCGAAGAACACTGGGTTCACGCCGCACCGGCGGAAGATGTCGATCTCCGCCTGGTTGAACATCTCGATCTTGACCTGCGCGGCGACGAGCGTCGGGCTTTCGTACGTGCGAAGCTGAAAGACGCGGTCGGGGCCCTTCGCGGGGGTTTCGAGCCGCGGCATCGAGGTGAACGCGACCATCAGCGAGCTCTGGATCCGCGTGTAGGTCGGCGCCGTGTATTCGACGTTGAGGAATGCCGCGCCCTTCGTCGTGAACTCCGCGTCGGCCAGCAGTTTCGTCTTGAGCGTCACGACCGAATCGAGCGACGGATGGCGCAGAAGCAGGTATAACGGCGAGAACGAGTCGACCGCTACGAAGGCGCCGACGGGCGAAATGCCTGCGCGGTTGAACGCCGCCAGCGCGACATCGCCTGCAAACTGGTGAAAGGCCTTCGCCTGCGCCTCCGAATCAAAGCTGTACTGGCGCAACTCGTAATACTCCCGCGTCGAGTCCTCCGCGGATACCCCTGTGCCCAATCCCACCACTGCACCTGTTGCGCCCGCCACGGTCAGAAACTCCCTGCGATCCATGTGTCGATCTCCTCGAAGACGTGTGAAACCGGCCCGCGCCGGGATCAGGCCAAGATACTCTTTACGACCTTGCCGTGTACATCGGTCAGGCGAAAGTCGCGGCCCTGGAATCGGTACGTCAGTCGCTCGTGGTCGACGCCGAGCAGGTAGAGCATGGTTGCGTGGAAGTCGTGGACATGGACGGGGTCCACCGCGGCGGCGTACCCGAGTTCGTCGGTCGCGCCGTGGGTGATGCCGCCCTTGATGCCGCCGCCCGCCATCCAGATGGAGAACCCGCGGATGTGATGGTCGCGGCCGTCGCCCTGGGCCATCGGCGTACGGCCGAACTCGCCGCCCCAGATGACCAGCGTGTCATCGAGCATGCCGCGCTGTTTGAGGTCCTGCACGAGCGCCATCGATCCGCGGTCGATGTGTCCCGCGGTCTCCTTGATGCCGGACACGATCCGCTCGTGGTGGTCCCAGTCGCGGTGGTAGAGCTGGATGAACCGCACGCCGCGCTCCGCGAGCCGCCGCGCGAGCAGGCAGTTCGCGCCGAAGCTGCCGTCCGCGCGTTCCGCGCCGTAGAGTTCGCGGATGTGCTGCGGTTCATCGGAGAAATCGACGAGTTCCGGCACGCTCGTCTGCATGCGGAACGCCATTTCGTACTGGCTAATGCGTGTTTCGATTTCGGGGTCGGGCAGGCGTTCTCCGAGTTGCTCGTTCATGGCGCGCACCGCGTCGATCACGTCGCGTTGCTGATCCTGGGTGACGCCCGCCGGCGTGCCGAGATAGGGCACGGGATCGCCGGACGACTCGAACTTCACGCCCTGGAACCGGCTCGGCAGGAACCCGCTGTGCCACTGGCGCGCCGCGATCGGCTGCATCTGCCCGCCGCCGCGCGACGTGAGCACGATGAACCCCGGCAGGTCGTCGTTCTCGCTGCCGAGGCCGTAGGTGAGCCACGAGCCCATGCTCGGCCGGCCGGAGATCGACGTGCCGGTGTTCATGAACGTGTGCGCGGGGTCGTGGTTGATCTGCTCGGTCTGCATCGAGCGGACGATGCAGATGTCGTCCGCGATAGTGCTGATGTGCGGCAGCGCGTCGCTGATTTCCTGGCCGGATGCGCCGTGTTTGGCGAACGTGAACTGCGGGCGCATGCATTTGAGCGCCTGGTTCTGGAGTTGCGCGATGGGCTGGCCCTTCGTGAACGACTCGGGCATTGGCGTGCCATCGAGGCGTTGTAACTCCGGCTTGTAGTCGAACAACTCCAAATGCGACGGCCCGCCGGCCATGTACAGGTGGATGACGCGTTTGGCGCGCGCGGGGAAATGCAGCGGCTGCACGACGCCTCGCCACCGCTCCGGCGCCGCGGGACTCGCCGCCTGCGCAAGTGGATTGAGCAGCGACGCGAGCGCGAGCCCGCCGATGCCGCGCGCGGACCGCGCGAAGAATTGCCGGCGCGTCAACTCCAGTTGATATTGCTCGTAGGGATGCATCGTAAAATTCTCAATACCGGGTAACGGCTTCCTGCGTGTTCAGCAGCACGCGGGCAACCTGGGTCCACGCGGCGAGCTCCGCGCGATCGAGTTCCTCCGGCGCCTGCCATTGGCCGATCATGAGGAGCGCGTCCGCGTCGTCGTAACACTGCAGGTAGCTCTCATGCTGTTGCGCGAAGAGCGAACCAAGCAACTCCGTCTCATCCTTCGTCGGCGGACGCGACAGCGCGCGCTTGGCCGCGAACGCGACGCGCGACTCGGTCGAGCCGCCGCCGTGCTGCATGATTTGCGCGGCGAACGCGCGGGCCGCCTCGACGAAGCTCGGGTCGTTCAGCAGCGTCAGCGCCTGTTGCGGCGTGTTCGACACCACGCGCTCCGCCGTGCACTCCTCGCGCGTCGGCGCGTCGAACGCAAGGAGCATCGGGTGCGGGAAGGTGCGCTTCCAGAACGTGTACACGCCGCGGCGGTACTGTTGCTCGCCGGTGTCGGCCGTGTAGATGTGCGGTTTGCCGACGCTGAGGTAGGTGTCGCTGTAGTAGCCGTCGGGTTGATACGGCTTCGCGCTGCGGCCGCCCATTTCGAGGTTAAGCAGGCCGGACACCATCAACGCGTTGTCCCGCACCATCTCGGCCGGCAGCCGGCGCGGGTGTTGTCCCGCGAGCAGGAGGTTCGCCGGGTCCTGCTCGATGGCCTTTGCGCTCCGAATCGTCGATTGCCGGTACGTCTGCGAGGTCACGATGAGCCGGACGACGTGTTTCACGTCCCAGCCGCTCTCCATGAACTCGACCGCGAGCCAGTCGAGCAGTTCGGGGTGGCTCGGCGCGCGGCTCTGATGCCCGAGGTCGTCCGGCACGGGCGCGAGACCTTCGCCGAAGAACTGCGCCCAGAGCCGGTTGACGACAGTGCGCGCGGTGAGCGGGTTATCCTCGCGGACGAGCCAATTCGCGAGGTCGAGCCGCGTCGCGCGCTCGCCCGAGAACTGCATCACGGGCAGGAATTCCGGCGTCGCCGGGCCGACCGATTCGCCGGTCTCGTCAAGCCAGTTCCCGCGCGGCAACACGCGCACCTCGCGAGGCGTGACCGTTTTCGTGATCAACGTCGAGAGCGTCGCATCGCGCAGAGACCGGATGCGGCCGTCCACCGCGCGGACCGCGTCACGCCGCGCCTTCTTCTCGTCGTCTGTACTCTGCGGCAGGGCCTCGGCGGCAGCTTTCTCCTCTTGCAGCTTCGCGAACGCGGCTTCCTGATCCGCGTTCGGGAAGAAGAGGACCGGCGCGTAAAAATCTGAACCGTGCTCGTACTTGCCGGGTTCCTCGATGTCGGCGAAGAACGCGCCGAACTGATAGAAGTTCTTCGTCGAGAACGGATCGAACTTGTGGTCGTGGCATTCCGCGCAGCCCAGCGTCGCACCCATCCAGACCGAACCGAGATTGCGCACGCGATCCGCCATGTACTTGGCGAGGTACTCCTTCGGTTGCGCCCCGCCCTCGGACGTGATCTGGTTGAGCCGGTTGTAGCCTGACGCGATCGTCTGTTCCGTCGTCGGGTCCGGCAGCAGGTCGCCGGCGAGCTGCTCGATCGTGAACTCATTGAACGGCTTGTTATCGTTGAATGACGCGATGACGTAGTCGCGGTACGGACTCATGTCTCGATAATCGTCGGAGTGGTAGCCGGTCGTGTCGGCGAACCGGACCACGTCGAACCATTCCTGCGCCATGCGCTCGCCGTAGCGCGGCGACGCCAGTAGGCGGTCGACGGCAGACTCGAAACGCGTGGCGCGCGGCGCGAGCAGATAGGCGTTGACCTCCTCCGTCGTGGGCGGCAAGCCGGTCAGATCGAACGTGATACGGCGCAACAACCGCGAGGGCTCGGCTTCTTCGGCCGGGGACAAGTCTTCGGCCTCGAGTCGCGCCAGCACGAACGCGTCGATCGGGTTCCGCACCCAATTCTCGGCATTGACCCCGGGCACCGGCTCGCGCTTCGGAGTCAGGTACGCCCAGTGGGGCTCGTACGCTGCGCCCTCGTCAATCCACTGCGCGATAAGTGCTTTCTGTTCCACGGTCAGGTGCTTGCCCGAGTCCGGAGGCGGCATCATCTCCTCGGGGTCGGTGTAGTGAATCCGCAGGACGACCTCGCTCTCTTCCGAGTTGCCAGGGTCGATCGCGAAGTACCCGCCTCGATTCACCAGCGCGTCCTCGCGCACGTCGAGCCGGAGCTTGCCCTTGCGCGCGTTCGCGTCCGGCCCGTGGCACTTGAAGCAGTTGTCCGAGAGGATGGGGCGGATGTCGCGGTTGAAGGAGAGAGGCGATTCGTCCGCCCACAACGGGGCGCACATCGCCAGAATCACGACCGCGAGAGCATTGATTTCGCTGGATTGCCTCGTCATATCCGCCGTCGCACTCCGCGCGGACGATTATACATACCGAATCCGTGCGAGTCGCGATCAGGAGTCTTCCGGCAATCGCACGAGCCAGATGTTCCGGAACTCCATGAAGTCGCCGTGCTCCTGAAACCGGATCGGTTGCGGTTCGCTCGGGTGCGCCTTGGCGCGCTTGTTGCCGCCGCCGCTTGTGGGCCAGAGAAGGTCCTGGTCCGTGTGCACGGGGACGCCGTTGTGCAGGACCGACACGCGGCCGAACGCCGCCAGCTTCCCCTGCGCGTCGAACCGCGGGGCATGGTACGTGATGTCGTAGGTCTGCCACTCGAGCGGCGGCCGGCAGGCGTTTACGCGCGGCGCGGCGATTTTGTAGACGGCGGCGCACTCGTCGAAGTATCCCGCGAGCCCGAAGCTGTCGAGGATCTGAATCTCGAAGTTGTTCTGCAGGAAGATGCCGCTGTTGCCGCGATCCTGGCCGCGCTTCTCGGGGCGGTACGGCAACCGGAACTCGAGGTGCACCCGTACACTCGCAAACTTGTCCGTGGTCAGTACATCCGGCGCCTTCGGCGTGACGATGAGCGTGCCCTCGGGCGAGATCACCCAGCCGCGCGGTTTCGAGAACGCGTCGAGATTCGTGCCGTCGAACAGGACCACCGCGCCGGGCGGCGGCGGCGCGCCGAGCGCGGGGGAGTCGAGGGTGACGCGCTTGAGCCGGAAGCGATCGGTGTCTTTCGACTTCCCGCCTGAAAGTTCGCCGTCCGCAATCGCGCCGAAGAACGATTCGTT